>CAZXUP010000049.1:6527-13349 GCA_964643815.1 uncultured Vampirovibrionales bacterium | reverse complement strand
TCGACCGCCGCCTGCTCCCGGGCATGACCGTCTCGGTGGTTTCGGTAAAGTCGGGGCGGTCGGTTTCTATCCGGGGGATTGGGTTTGCTGGATTGTTATTGCGAGGGGCAACCGCCGGGGGGAGTGTTTGTGCGGAGATCTCTGGCGTCAGAGGTTCAAGCACGACGGGCTCTAAATCGGGCGGTGTTTCCAGCATGTCTTCCGCCAGTGCAATGGGCAACCCGATGGTAGTAATCCACCCAGCCAGTACACTCAGCCAGAGCGCCTTTGCGATTGGAGAGCCCATGCTGCCCCTTTTTGCCGATTCATCTCACTCCGTGTTTTTATCTTACCCCAATCTTATCCCACAAAGCTCATCCGGCAATCAGTCGATACGGTATGAAGGCACGGTTTTTTATTGGCGACAAAGCGCTTGATAGCGAAAGCAATCGGTTGTGTGATCGTTGATCAGTCCGGCGGCCTGCATGTGCGCATACATGGTGGTGGGGCCGACAAACTTGAATCCCCGTTTCTTCAGGTCTTTGCTTAGCGCGTCCGATTCCTTTGAGGTGGCGGGAATCTCCTGCAAGCTTTTCCAGCCGTTGTGGATGGTCTTGCCGTCGGTGAATCGCCAAATGTAGTTTGTGAAGCTGCCAAAGGCTTCTTGTATCTCCAGAAATTGTTGGGCGTTGTGGATGGCGGCGGAGAGCTTCTGCCGGTTGCGGATCAGGCCCGCATTCAGCAGCAGACGCGCCAAATCGTCTTCCGTAAATGCCGATACTGTGAGTGGATCGAATCCGGCAAATGCCTGGCGGTAGTTCTCGCGCTTTTTTAAGACGGTGTCCCAGCTTAACCCGGCCTGGGCCGATTCGAGTGTCAAAAACTCGAAATGTTTGATGTCATCATGCACCGGCACTCCCCACTCGGTATCGTGGTAGCAGATTGCCAGTTCGTTTTTGGGCCACGCGCAACGGTTTTTCATAAACCTATTATACGGGGCTGAACGGGAATTTCATGCGCGGGCTGGAACCAATGTAAACGCACAAGGCTTAATTTTTCTTAAGAATTTCTCAAAAGCTAACAACTTTTAGCGTTGAGAGGCTTTTGTTGCGCTAACAGATAAGGTATTTTGGCGCACTATGGGATTTGAGTGCTTGTCACGGTTTTGAAAGGTTGTTTGAAACCTGCGCGGGCAACAAGCTAACGGAGTGGAATGCAATGGGACTTTTGGTACGTTTCAAAGGCGATGATGTTTACATTCAGCCAAATGTTAACGCCATCCACCAGACGTCAGGCAAGATATTCGTGATATCCGGCCCGTCGGGTGTGGGCAAGGGAACACTCATAAGGGCCGCGAAACAGGATTCTGATCTCAAGGATCAAGTTGTCGATGTGCCTTCCTACACCACCCGTGAGCCGAGGCCGGGCGAATTGAGTGGTAAACAAGAGCGGGTTTTTGTCAGCCGGGATCAGTTTGACCGCATGCGGACTGAGGGTCAGTTGTTCGAAGCAGCCTCTTTTGATGGGCATCGTTACGGGCTTGCCCTGGAAGATATTTTGAATGTTCTGAACCGGGGCAAGAATATCTTGCTGGAGGTAACCGCCAAAACGGCATTGCAGCTCAAAGATTTGTATCCGAATACAGTGCGTACGGTTTTCATCGCGCCGCCATCGCCTGCGCTGGAGACGTTGCGCAAACGTTTGGGGAAACGTGGGACGAATACCGAGGAGTCCATCAATCACCGCTTGGAACAAGCAAAAGGCGAATTGAAGCTAAGATCCAGGTTTGGCTATGAAATTGTGGCGGAAGAAGTCTCCAGCTCGCTGGAAAAGCTAAAGTCTTTTATTTTAGGCGCTCGTAACAAAAGTATTCCGCCGGCCGCGTAAAACGCCGAGCTTCGTATCAGGCTTCTGCCTCATCAGCCGCCTATCTATACGGTTGGCGAATTCCCTGTTGCCGATAGAAGCGTTAAGCTGGCGCCGGAGAAGTTGGCAATGTGCGCAGTAACGCCTGTGCTGAAACGGGGAGGCTACCATGCATTTGAGAAAATATATTGCCGAGTTTATCGGTACGTTTACGTTGGTGTTGATCGGTTGCGGGGCGGCTGTGGTTGCTGGTGACCAGATTGGCTTTGTCGGCATCGCGTTTGCCTTTGGCTTGGCGCTGGTGGCCATGGCGTACGCCATCGGGCCGCTCACTGGCTGCCATATCAACCCGGCGGTCAGCCTGTCGTTTTTTACGGCCGGACGCATGAACGGCCGTGATTTGCTGGGGTACATCATTGCACAACTATTGGGCGGGCTTGCCGGGGCAGCGGTATTGCTGGCATTGGTGACGGGCCGGATTGAGGATTATAGTCTCGCGCTGCAAGGCCTGGGGCAGAACGGCTGGGGCTTCGGTTACCAGGGTGGCTATAACCAAATGTCGGCGATTATTTACGAGTTTGTAGGCACACTGCTGTTTGTGCTCGTCATTTTAGGCGCAACCCAAAAAGAAGCGTCCAAAGAAGCGGCGGGTCTGGCCATCGGTTTGACGTTGGTTGCGTTGCACCTGATCGGGATCAACATTACCGGCACATCGGTCAACCCTGCGCGAAGCTTTGGCCCGGCGCTGTTGGTGGGCGGACAGGCATTGTCGCAACTGTGGCTGTTTCTGCTCATTCCCAGCATTGCCGGTCTGGTCGGCGGATTTCTGTCCCGGTTGATTGTCGTTGATGAGTATCGGGAGTTTCGTCCCGGTGGTGCAAAAATTCAACCGCAATAAAAACGGAGTATCTTGCCGAAAACGTGTTGACTGGTCCCGCTTACATCTCGGGCGTGACTTCCAGCATTTTGATTTCCGATCCTTTCACCCACACGCCTGCGGGTTGGGTCAGTGTTTCCCACTGGGTTGCGTTCGGGTCGTAATGCGATGTTTCGGTGAAATACAAATCGTTTGGATCATCCGGCTCCGGTCTGGGTTCGCTTTTTCTGAAAAAGCCGGAGATTTTTTCTTCGTTGTTGAGTGTGATGACCACCCGATAGTTTTCGGCATCGGTTAAAAATTTATCCCAGGCGCTGGCCATGGCTTTTGCGGGAAGCAGCCCCTTGAAAAATCGTCCGACGCGAGAGCCTTTGGTAAGCGCTGCCACGAGCCAGCCTAGCAAGAAGGGCGCCAGCAACAGTACGGAGCCCCAGAATAAATAGTATGCCAGCGGATTCTGGTTGAGAAGAGTGCGATTGGCACCGCTGAGTAAAAACTGCATCAACACCAGAAAATTGGCCATGTTGTAGGCAACCATCAAGACAAACGCGCGCTTCAACTCCAATCGGTCATGCAGAAAAAATGAAATGGCTTCCTGAAATATTAACCCTGGCACGAGGAAACTAAAGAGATACAGAAACGTGTGTTGATTTATATCTCCTAATTTATCCAAAATTTTCAAGCGACTGAGCACAGCCAGTTGATCCAGATTCTGCAGTTGACTCAAGCCATCGATGTGCTGTAATTGGCTCAAGCGAGACAGTTCTTTCATGTTGTTCAGCGTGTCCAGATGTCCAAGTTGTTGTAGGTTGGCATCTCGCAGCGCTTGCAGATGGTGCAGGTTGTTCAGCTTTTCCAACGACTCCAAACGACTCAGCACCTGCAACTGATCGGTCTGGTGAAGCTCTTCCAGATGCCGCATGTGCTTCAATAAACTCAAGTTGTCCAGCTTGCCCAACCCCTGCAACTGGTGCAGATCTTGCAGGCTTTGCAGTTTGCTTAAATCCTGAAGCTTATCCAAATCGCGCAAATTATGGAGCGGTTGTAACTGGTTTAAATTCTGCATGTGGTGCAGTTGTTGCAGATTGTCCAGCTTTTCCAGTTGCTGTGCGTTTTGCAATTGCTCCAGGTTGTCCAGGTTTTTGAGTTCCCGCAACTCTTGCAGATTCCTTAACTCTTCCAGGTCCAACAATCCCATCAGTGTCGCCTCCCAAACAATCCATCACGGTCAACAGTAAAACCAAAGGGTGGCAAAAAACCATTCTCCGTATAGTGAGATGTGGATAGAAATGATCATCTCCCGTCGAGATAGCGGGCATTGCTCGCTTGGTGAATGGACTTGGTTTTTTGAACGGCTAGCATACCTTCGAAGAATTAAAAAACTAGTTATTAAAAAAATTGCAGTTGAATTTGAGGAGGGTAAACCATGGCTAAGCAGCAAGTGCACAAGGAAATCCAGGAAACGTTGGGGGTGGTGCCGGATTTTTTCAAGACGCTTCAGGATGACACGCTGGATGCGGAGTGGCAGTTGTTTAAATATACCGAGATGCAAGAGGGACCGATTCCGCATAAGTATCGGCAACTGATTGGCCTGGGTGTGTCGGCGGCCATCAAGTGTCGGTATTGTTTGTTCTATCACACCGAACTGGCCAAGCTGCATGGCGCGACCCAGGCCGAAATTGAGGATGCCCTGTACATTGCCAAGTGCACAACCGGTTGGAGCACGTACATCACGGGTTCGCAAACGGACATCGAGCAATTCAAGCGCGAAGTGTCGCAAGCCTGCGAGCATATCCGCGCCAAGCAAAAGCAGTTTGCCAAAGTCTGATTGCATCGACAGGTCAAAAGCCCTCTCCAGCTATTTGGAGGGGGCTTTGTTTGAAATCGTGTGTTTCATAGCAGGCTTGCGACACTTCGCGCTGGTTTCTGTCACTCCCACGCGAAAGCGGGAAGCCATTAAAAGGAGTCGAGGTAGAAATTGAATTGGAAAACAGCAAAAATGCGCTAAAATAGAAGCATTATTGAGTGGAGAGTCTACGGCCTATGAATATTCGTCTGCTGGCTTTGATGGTGGGTTTACTTTCGTTGAGCGCTTGCCAGAATGCGCCGGTCAATCCTGTGAGTAATGTCACCGCGCCTGCCGGAGGACAGCCCGCACCGGTGATAGGAGCCATCACGGCAGAATCTTGCAAGAGCACCCTGGAATCTTACATGCGGGCGATTCAGGCGCATCCGGAGAAATACACCGAGGAAAACCTGGCGGTGTACCCGGAAGTGATGCAGTATAGCAATACGTTGCATGAGTGTCAAAAGAAGGGCTTCCTATCTCCGAAGGATATGATGCAGGTGGCGGAGAAAATGAATGCGGATGCCGAAGCGGCAGTACCGGATGCTGAAGCCGCTCATTCCGATCTCACCACTGATACGGAGCAGTAGTGAAACGGGGCGGTTGGGCATTGGCTTAAATGAAAATTAACTGTCCGAATTGCAAAAGGCTGATAAAGCTGGGGACTGAAGTTTGTCCTTGTTGTGCTGCAAATACAATGGTAGAAAGAATAAATTTACCTAGAGTCATTCAGCATCAAGATTCTTTCTTGTGGATCACTATTGTTCTGCCAAGCATCGTTCTTGTGGCTTGTAACATACACTTTTCGTTTCACCCCGGTATGTACTTTGGAATGCTAACCTTGTTTCAAATAGCCGTACTTATACCGTGGCTATTTATCATTGGCATCCGCATTTTATTTGCTCTCTGGCGTAAACTGCCTCAAAGGGCTTTGTCATGTGTATTTAGTCTTGTTTTTCTTTGGCCAACCTCCATGTTCTTAGATTGGGTTCCTATCGGAGATTACGTACATTTGGCTGTGGCTTATCCAGAATATAAGGCCAGGATAGATGCTTCTCCAAATACTCGCTTGGAATTTGATTGGGGAGTATTCGGCATACTTGGAGGTGCTACCAGGACACTCGTTTATGATCCTGGCGATAAACTTCCGCAGGAGAATAGAATAAAGGGCGCTGAACTGAGAGAGAAAACTTGTAAAGATAGCGGGGATGCTTGTTGGGCTTTGACTACAAAACAACTGTTTGGACATTTTTACCTGGTGACGGAATGGCATTAACGTATTTTTCCTTTACAGGCCAGTTAGCACTGCTTCCAGTCGGTTAAAATTCTGTTCGTTTGCCGGAGCGCAAATTATTCTCAATTGCTCACAGAGCTTTGCCGACTCAAACAACATGCGGAAGCCAAAGCGGGTTTTGTCTTGCCCGATTTTTTCAACCGTAATCGTCATCCGAAATACCGGCGGGACCACATGATCAAACACGATCCGTTCCGGCTCTATAATCTCTACAAACACGCTCTTGTTCGGGTAATCGATCCCATCCGGGCCGTGCATGATAAATTCCCAAGTGCCGCCGGGCTGGAAATCGAATGTCTGGAACGTGTTGGTAAAGCCTTCCGGTCCCCACCAACGAGCCAGGATATCCGGATTGCGGAATGCTTCAAAGACTTTCTCTTGCGGGGCATGGATGACCCGACTGCTCACAATTTCCCGATCCGCCGTCTCAACCACCGTTTCATTTTGCTGGCTCATGTTCCACTCCTCTATGCAGATATCAGTCATAGAGATGCTTTTTGCTAATGAGTTTGAGGACTGAGTTCTTTTGCAGTTTTGGCATTATATTGCTTTAAAATCTTTATAAACTCTTTTTTCTTTAACCGTATCGCTTCGTCTAAGGGCGTCAAATAAATATGCTCATCAGATGAATATTGGCATTTTATTGCATTGTGTATTAGGAGAGGGTAGTACCAGGGTTTTGCAGCAGCATAAACAAAGCCAAGCCCAGTCGCATAACAAAACGTTTCATCGTAAGGAGTATATTGTGTAACAAAATTTACCTCTGCTCCATGCTCAAGAAGGAGCCTAAGTATTTCAGGTCGATCGTTGTCCTGTATGGCAGACATTAACAATGGAGAATGTGTAGTACCATCTTCCATCTTAAAATTTAAATTTATCGGAATATTATGTTGGAGAAGGAGTTGTACTATATCCTTGTCACTTCTATAAATGGCTAGGGATAGGCTGCGCAAAATACAA
>CAZXUP010000049.1:0-6517 GCA_964643815.1 uncultured Vampirovibrionales bacterium | reverse complement strand
TTTCTTGTATTTGAACAAGATTGTGCGTTTGAATTGTGTTATAAAGTTTTGCCTCAATGGGTTTGAAAGGTAGTACCTTGGGCGGTGCTATTTCTACCTCTGGCAATGGTTTTGGATTAGATTCTATTGGAGAAGTATCGGGTAAAGTCTGCAACTCATCTTCAGCGTGGACTTGGGTCAGCAGCAAGCTTAATCCGATAACTAGTAATAAGGTTTGATATAACGAGAAACCTTTAGCCATTTATACATTTCTTTATTGAGGGTTCGATCTAATCATAGCACTTGAGCTTATTTCAAACTCAAAAAGCCCCTCTATGATTATATAGAGAGGCTTTTACAAAAATGGTGGAGCATGGGAGATTCGAACTCCCGACCTTCTCAATGCCATTGAGACGCGCTACCAACTGCGCTAATGCCCCGAAGGAAACATAGTTATAGCGTGACTGCTTCGGGAATTCAAGTGCCAACCCCAGGTAAACGCTCTCAAAGTTGATTTATTTATTTATTTTCTTTTTGATTTTATGAAATATATTAATCCCCGGTATGAAGGCTGTTACATCCCGGTGTGTTTTTCAGAAGCGCTTGAGGGTTTGGGTAAGTCCTTGTCAGCAGAGAGTATCAACCGGTTTATGATTCATGTTTTTCAATGGCTGAGCTAAAAGAATGTAACCATATATAGACAGTGGATATTACATTGTTTTTATAGTTATGCTAGTATATTGACTCCACAGTAATCATTGTTTTTGGTTTGGCACAGAGTTAGAGCACACGGGAGACGGGGGAAATCCATGAGCGCAATGCACTTGGTGGGTGGGCTTTTGCCTGGGGAAAAACGGGTTGAACGGCAGATTCGGGAAGATATTCCACGGCATCCGATTTTAACGCCGATGGCGGGATCGGAGTCTCAACAGACCGGCCTGAGTGCTCCGCATGCTGCTAAGCTCAAGCTGTTGATGTTTTCGGGCAAAGCATTCCAGGCCTCACCTCATCTTCAAATCGAACAAGCTTTTGTTCGCGGGCTCAGTCATAAAAAACTGTCTGTTGAAGAAAAAGCGGGCATTGCCGAAATGCTGGGCCGGGCGCAAAGCATCAATGCGTTGCCCCACTTGTTGAAGTTGCTGGATGCCAAGGAAGATGTCGTAGTGCGGACGTCATCCGCCACGGCATTGGGTGCAATCGGCAACGCGACGGATACGGATAGCTATACGCGGACCCGTCTCACGTCAGAACTGTTGCCGGTTTATGTGCAACGAAAAAATGCGTTTATTGAACGCCTGGAAAAACCGGCTGAAAAATCGTATGAAAAACGCCTTCAGGAAGAACAGGTTCGCCGCAAACTGACGGACGAGTTGAAAGCATTGATTACCGCTGTGAGTGATTTAAATACGGCGGAAGGGCGAAAAGTTCTGCATCGGGAATACGAAGAATCTTTGATGATGACCGAGCAGATACTGGGAGCCGTCCGGGCGATGAGTCACATCGTCAGGCTGGCGGAAGACGCCGTGCATAAGCGCCTGGTCAAGCAATACCAAAAACCGATCAAGCAGATTCTAGCTGAAATCCCGCGTAGCGAACTTGAAAAGCTGGCGAAGGATGTGGTTATCCAAATGCCGAATGGCCGGGAAGTGAATTTGCAGGGCGCCCGGAAATTGATTCGGCAACTGCAGGCGCAGCAACTGTTTGCCTCGCAATGGTCCGTCGGTTTGATGGATGCGTTGGCTCGGCGTCCGCAGCGCGAACATGCGGCTGTGCTGAAATTGGGTCTGGATAGCATGCATCCGAAAATTAAAGCGAAAGCGTTGAGGGTATTGGCGGATCGAAACGGCGTCAATTACAGCAGTGATATTGCGCCCAACTTGCTTGCATCCGATAAAACACTGCGTCAGGCGGCTTTGTATGCGCTGACGCTTTCCACCGATTTGGCGGCAAAGCAAAAGGTGGTCGATCTGCTGACGCCCAAGGCGTTTTTTGATGTGAGCGGCGCGCCTGTCACCTCAAATTCCTTCCGGCAATACGTCGATTTTTTAAAGCAATTGGCTAAGCGGGGCGACGAAACAATCCATGCGATTGCCGGTCGGGTGGTGAATGCCGACTTCGATGTGGAGACTCGGCAGATTGCCTTGCTGGTATTGGGCATGATGACCCAGGAGCCGATCCTCGGCAGTGTGTCACAGCCGGTGATCGCACGTGCCCGGGAGGTGATTCGACAAATGGCCATCAATCCTCCGGCGGGCAGCCCCGAGGAACGGGACGCACTGGCTGTGATGGCAACCCAGCTTTGGGTCATGCAAAACGATCCCGATGCGATCGCATCCGCCATTGTGTTGGCGGGTGACGAATTTCGCAGTGTCACGCCTGATGACCAAACCGATTTGCTTTCCGCCGTGGTGGATATGTTGGAATTGGACGCGCGAAAGGCTGGAC
Source organism: uncultured Vampirovibrionales bacterium (assembly GCA_964643815.1). Lineage (GTDB taxonomy): Bacteria > Cyanobacteriota > Vampirovibrionia > Vampirovibrionales > Vampirovibrionaceae > CAZXUP01. Next base: position 4,093 of record CAZXUP010000049.1, on the reverse strand, counting down.
AGGTGCAGTTATCGCGCGCCGTGTTTTCGGTGCTAAAACGCTCCGATCATTCTTTATTGGAAGAAGCTGTTCAACGTGAGATTGAAGATCAGTTTTCGGCAGAGCGTCTGAAGCAGCCGGTTCAAACGGTGGATGCCAATCCACTGATGCGAGACGGAAATGGGTTGCGTATCAACCAGGGCCTGATTGAAAACCTACAGCCCTCATTAAAACCGCTAAGGCCTCATCTGGAACAACTGTTAAACGGTAAGAATCCGGTGATGACACAGATGCTGATCTCTCGTGTGATTGGCTTGCTGAAAGATAAACTATTGCTCGATCCCCTGATTGATAAAGTGCGCGATCCGCTGAAAGGCCAGATGGACTGGAATGCGGAGCGCAGTTATCAACGCAACCCCTCGATCGATGGCGCGAACATCCGTCTTAACGCGCTGTTAGCCTTGGGCCGGATTGGAGACGCGAAAGCATTGGATGTGATGCTGGATGCGGTGGATGATCCGATTTTGCGACCGTATGTATTGGAGCCTTTGGGACGTTTGGCAAAATCCACAAATGCGCAGAATGATGTAAAAGCTTTGGAGAACGTGCGTGACAAATTGGTTCGGGTGATAGAATCTCCCGATACGGGGCGGATGATGCGGGCCATCCGGTTGCGTGCTGCAGACGCACTCTTCCAGTTTGATGGCGGCGCGGAATCCATCAAGAATTTTGCGAAACGCACATCCGATCCGAATTTCAAACGACAGGCGTTGTCTGTGTTGGTCTCCAATAATTACGCGCTCGATCCCTCGCACCCGGATCACCCTTTGGTGCGGGCATTAACCGTGCCCGAGTTGAATGTTGAAATGATTCATAATGGCGGCATTACCGGTAAGGGTGTCGACATGTCGGTTATCGATGGTGGCTATGTCGATCAGAACAACCATGAGGCATTTCAAGACCGGGTGAAGCTGCCTGCCAACGCAGAACACTCGGAAGACGAGCATCCGACGATGGTATCCAGCACGGCGGCGGCAAACGGCAAACTAAAAGGCGTCGCGCCCAGCGCAATCATTTATTCCGATCAATGGCCGGATTTTGACGCCGCTGATCCGATGGCGGTGTACAAAAAAATTATTGAAGGCAAACTGCGTGGCGAAAATAACGTGCGCGTCATCAATAATTCCTGGGGGTTCAATAATCAAAATATTGTGGTTTTCAAAGAGATCCGGGACATTCTCAAGCAGTTTAAAACCGTGGTGGATCTGGCGGAAAGAGCCGGTATCCAGATTGTCTTCGCGGCGGGAAATAGCGGTGAAGAACCGGGCTTACCCAAGCTGGGCACACTCAGTTTGTTTGGGGTGGATATTGAAAAACTGACCGCTGAGGATCAAAAAACGCTGGATTATATTTTGGATAAAGTGATTCTGGTGGGGGCGGTTAATACGCAAGGCAGTTCGGATATCCGGCAGCACCGCGTGGCCGAGTTCAGCAGCGTGGGCGACAGTTTGAACAACAAGCTGGCCCCGGCTGTTGTGGCGCCCGGTGTGGATATGATGACCTACAGTTGGGGCGAAAAGAATGGCAACAAACCCAAAGAACTGGTCAACGGCACGTCATTCGCCAGCCCGTTTGTTTCCGGTGTGGTTGCGCTGATGATGGAAGCCAATCCAAAACTCACGCCGGTGCAGGTTCGGGATATCCTCAAGAAAACCGCCGTGAAGCTGCCCAACGTTCCTGTTACCTTGCAAGGCGCAGGCGAAGTCGATCCGCAAGCCGTGGTTCGCCTGGCGCAAGAAAGCGCAAAACGCAAGGCAAAGTAATATAAAACTGTCATTCCCGCGAGGCGGGAATCCAGGAAAAATTAGCGCAGAAGTCAGTCAATTCTATTTAAAGCCAGTTTACTGGCCTGGATTCCCGCCTGCGCGGGAATGACAGAGAGCCGTTTATGCGCCGAATTGCAGCTTGGTCAGCGTTGCATGACCATCGATGAACAGCGTTTTGCCGGTGAGCTTGACGCTGTCCGCGGTAATCACCAGGCTGTTTTTGCCGAGGCGCTTGAGGTCGATTAGCTCGTTGATCTTCTCTTCAAACACACTGGCGACATCGACCGGCAGTTGCACATCACTGCCGCCCGAAGAGACAGCCAGATTGCTGACGGCCAACTGCCCGTTCTGAATGCCCAGCTTGCCGGTCATCTCTATCGGTACGGCCAAGCCTTGCGCCACCACGCCGGTGACGTTCATTTTTACCTTGCCGCCACTCAACAAATTAAGTGACGGGTTGGAAAATGTAATGAGCTTGAGGCCGCCGGTTTTTTTCTGGATGCCCTTTTCGATTTTGCTGAGCGTTTTGGGATTGGCGATGAAACGGTTCAGTCCCTCTTCGGAGATTTGAACAACCACTTTGGCGGTGACGGGCTGCGCCAGAATAAAGGCCTGGTTGTTGATCAATTCCATGGTGTTGAACGAAAAAGCCGGGGTGAGCAGTTGCAATTTATCCACCATCAGGTTTTCAAAATCGCCTTCGCTGATATCCGCTTTCAGGCCTTGCAGCGTGCCGTTGCGAAAGTCAATGCCGGAGCCGGTCAGGGTGACGCGGCCCACGGAGTATTCTGCAAAGCGGCCTTTGACGATATCCAGAGAAACCGATTGCGCGCTGCTGTCGGGTAAATCCAGCGCAACGACGCCGCCTGCCTTGATGGGCGCATGCATGGTGGCGCTGCCGAGATTGGGTGCTTGATCTTGTGCGAATGCAAAGGGCAAAATGCCGATAGCGACAGTGAAAGCCGGAAGCAGAAACTTGTGGATGGATCGCATAGGATGGGTTCCTCTCTTGGGTGGGGGATATTCTAGTATAAAAATGCTTGTTTTGCTTGTTGATAAAGGGCAAGTTTTCTGTTGGAGGCCGTTCCTTCCCCCAAGCCCCCTCCCTATTTTGGGGGGGCGAGGCCGAGGGATTTGAGGAAGCCGGAGTCTTTGCGCCAGTTTTCTCGCAGTTTGACGTTCAGGGCCAGATGGACGCGTTTTTCCAGAAGTTCTTCAATCTCTTGGCGGGCCTCGATGCCGATGGTCTTGATCATCTGGCCATCCTGGCCGATGAGGATGCCTTTTTGAGACTTCTGATCGACGTAGAGTGTTGCATCAATGCGGGTGATGTCGTCCTGGGTTTCGTCAAAGGTTTCAATGCCAATGGCGACGCTGTGCGGAATCTCTTCCCGCGTGTTCAGCAGCACTTTTTCCCGAATGATTTCAGCCGTGATCTCCCGCAGGCGCTGGTCGGTCACGGCGTCTTCCGGGTAGTAGGCCGGGCCTTCGGGGAGTTTTCGGATTACCAGGTCAATCAGCTCGCTCATATGCTTTCCGGTTTTGGCGGAGACCCCCAGGGTTTTCATGTTGGGGTAGTCCTTAAATAAGTCGCTGTACAGCTTGCGGTGTTCCCGCAGACGATCCGGCTTGTTTTTGAGCGTGTCAATCTTGTTGAGCACCAGCAGCACGAACTTTCCGGTTTCAATCAGCTGATTGGCCACCCAGGCGTCCCCTTTTCCGGGAACCTGGCCGCTATCCACCACCATCACAAAGACATCCGCCTCGGCCAGGGCGGCCAGGCTCTCATCCGTGAGATATGTGCCCAGCGAGTCCAACGGCTTGGAGAAGCCCGGCGTATCGAGAAAGACAATCTGCCCTTTTTCGCTGGTGACAACCCCTTTGATGCGGTGGCGGGTGGTTTGGGCCACCGGGCTGGTGATCGCGATTTTCTGCCCCACCAACCGGTTGAGCAGTGTGGACTTGCCGACATTGGGGCGGCCAAGCAGGGCGACAAAACCGGAGCGATGCATTTTGAGGGTCTCTTAAAGTTACTTCAGGCGAAGGTTAAAATTCCTTCTGTAAGGGAATAACATAGACAGACGGTCTTTCATAGTTGGTGAAGCGACTGAAGTGAAGGAGACAACCCCGTGTACCGGGAATCACCCAGTGGTACTCGCGAACGGCAGGAAGAAAAGCCGAATGTCTTTCAGTGCCTTGTCAATGGGATCTTTCTGCTGGGCTATTTCACGTTTCTGCCCATTTTGCTGACCGTTATCATCAACTGGGCGGTTTATTCGTTTACCATC
>CAZXUP010000048.1:0-13409 GCA_964643815.1 uncultured Vampirovibrionales bacterium | reverse complement strand
GCCATGAAATCGACGGCTTGATGCTCAACCCGAATGGCAATATCCACGGTTATATCATCCGCCGTAAACTGAAGTTCCTGAATCGTTGGGTAGAGCGCGGGCAGGACAAGCGGGACCGCCAGTTGCGGCTTGTACGCAAAAAGCATTGGCGTGTTGCGGATAGCTGGGGTGCCGAATTGAGCGTGGACGGGCAGACCGGCAAGCTGGATCGCCCGTTGGGTTATGCCCCGTACCCCACCATCGAAAGTCTGTTTGCGGCGGTTAATCAGCGCTCCACACTGGTGGCGTATCAGTACCTCGAAGCCAAAGGGTTTTCAAACGGGCATCAGAGTGTGTTGCGTCTGCTGTGGAAAGCCAAGTGGTCCATGTTCAAGCACTATATTCTGAAAGGCGGCATGTGGGATGGTTTTATCGGCCTGACCGTTTCGATGGCGCATTCAATCGAAACTTTTCTGCAGTTTGCCAAAATTCAGATGCTGACCCGGAAAACCTGAAGCGCATGCCAACCTATCATTATCGCTGCAAGCAATGCCAGGCTACCCAAACTATTTTTCACGGCATGATGGAAGATCCGTATCAGGCGTGTCTGGATTGCGGCGGCTTGACGGAGCGCGTTTTGGCGGGCGCGCCAACCATTCTGTCGGGCGCGCCCGAATCCGCTGAGTTGGTAACGGATGCATCAGAAACCGATGCACACGACTGCGCATCCGGTTGCGTGCTGCACCGCAAACCCCAAATGCAAACAAAACCGCTTTAATCTTGTCATTCCCGCGCAGGCGGGAATCCAAGCCAGCAAGCTGGCTTTGGGCGAGGCTGATATCTCAATGAAAGCTTATTGATTTCTAGGTTAACTTTTTCCTGTCATTCCCGCCTGCGCGGGAATGACAGGTTACAGCTAGCGAGACAGTAACAACTCTTCCAGCGTCAAGTGTGGATAACGTTTGCCGCTTACAAACACGTTGCTCAATCGATTGCTGCCCACGTTATAAAAAAGCTCATTGTAGTTTTGGATGTCAAACAGCGCGAGATCGGCGCGCTTGCCGACGCTGATGCTCCCGCGATCGTTCTGCAAATCCAGCGCGCGCGCCGCGTGAATCGTTACGGCTTTGATGACATCCACCGGCGTCATGTTCATTTGCAAACAGGCCAGCACCATAATCCATTGCAGGTTATCAATCATGCAACTGCCGGGATTAAAGTCTGTTGCGAGTGCGACAGGTACTCCGGCTTTCAGCAGCTTGTCAGCGGGTGCGTAATTTTTGAGGCGCAAATAAAACGCGGTGCCGGGTAACAGCGTTGCGACTGTGCCACCGGTTTTCAAGGCCTGAATGCTTTCATCACTAATATGCAGTAGATGATCGGCGGATGTGGCGTGCAATTCGCCCGCCAGTTTAGCGCCGCCCAAGTCGCAAAATTCTTCCGCATGAATTTTAAGTTTTAAACCATGCGCGCGCGCGGTTTCCAAAATGCGCCGCGATTGTTCGACATCAAAATAATTTTTCTCGCAAAACACATCGCAAAACACGGCGAGTTTTTCATGTGCAATTTTCGGAATCTGCTCGTTGCACAGCAAGTCTACATATGCATCGGTTTGGTCCTGGTACTCGGGTGGAATGTCATGCGCACCCATGTAGGTGGGCACGATATCCACCGGGCTGTCTTTTTGCAAGTTGCGCAAAACTTGCAAACATTTCAGCTCGCTGTCAAAATCCAGGCCGTACCCGCTTTTGACTTCCACCGTGGTCACGCCGTAACTCAGCATGCGCAACAATCGCTGTTGCGTGAGTTGATGTAATTCTTGTTGAGAGGCGGCGCGTGTGGCTTGCACGGTTTTCTGGATGCCCCCGCCCGCTTGCGCGATTTCCAGATACGTTTTGCCTTGCAAACGCAGTTCAAATTCATCGGAACGATCACCCGCAAAAATGGTGTGCGTGTGCGAATCAATCAGCCCCGGCAGTACCACTTTGCCTTGCGCATCAATGACGTTATCCGCTTTGCCGGATTGGATTTCAGGGGCAACTTCAGCAGAGGAACCCACCCATGCAATCTTCCCGTCCTCAATCCGAACCATCCCGCTCTCAATTAGGCCCAGCGGATTTTCCGGTGTGCAGGCTTTGGGATCGAGGGTGATTAGTTGCCCGATGTTATGAATAAGCATCGTTTCTTCCATCGCAAACTCTTCACTCCAAAAATGGAATTTGGACGCCCTTGGCGCGGGCGACGTCGATAGCCTCGTCATAACCGGCATCGACATGACGAATCACACCCATGCCCGGATCGGAGGTGAGCACGCGTTGCAAACGGGCCTCGGCTTCTTTCGTGCCGTCGGCCACAATCACCATCCCGGCATGCAACGAATACCCAATGCCCACGCCACCGCCATGATGATACGACACCCATGTGGCGCCGTTCACCGCGTTAATCAGCGCGTTTAAAATCGGCCAATCGGCAATGGCGTCGCTACCGTCTTTCATACCTTCGGTTTCGCGATTCGGTGAAGCCACACTGCCGCAATCGAGATGATCGCGTCCAATCACAATCGGTGCTTTCACCTTGCCGCTGGCGACCAAGTCGTTGAAGATTTTTCCGGCCTTGGCGCGTTCGCCGTAATTCAACCAGCAAATGCGCGCGGGCAAACCCTGAAACTGAATATGATCTTTGGCGAGTTTGAGCCAGTTGAGCAGCGGTTTGTTCTCCGGAAACGCTTCTATCAAAGCTTGATCGGTCGTCCAGATATCTTGCGGATCGCCCGATAGCGCCACCCAGCGGAAGGGGCCGGAGCCTTCGCAAAACAACGGACGAATATACGCGGGCACAAACCCGGGGAAATCAAACGCGTTTTTCACGCCCACGCTGTAGGCTTGTTGCCGAATGTTGTTGCCATAGTCAAACACCACCGCGCCGCGTTGTTGAAAAGCGAGCATGGCTTCCACCTGCTTGGCCATGGCGGCTTTGGCGCGCGTGACGTATTCATCCGGTTTTTGCGCGCGCAAAATGGCGGCTTCGTTCAGGGTCAAAGCTTCCGGCACATAACCGACTAATGCATCGTGTGCGGAGGTCTGATCGGTGATTATATCGGGCAACACGTTGCGTTTGACGAGTTCGTGATACACCGTTGCGGCGTTGCCCAGCAGGCCAATCGAAACGGCCTCCTGTTTTTCAACGGCTGCGTTCACCCACTGCAAGGCTTCATCCAGCGAGTTGGTTTGCTTGTCCAGATAGCCGGTTTCCAGGCGTTTTTGAATGCGTGTCGGATCGATTTCTACGCCCAAAAACACGCCATTGTTCATTTTAACCGCCAGCGGTTGCGCGCCGCCCATGCCGCCCAAGCCTGCGGATAGGACAAACTTGCCTGTGAGATCGCTGTTGAAATGCTTGCGCGTGGCCTCGCTGAATGTCAGGTACGTGCCTTGCACGATGCCTTGCGAACCAATGTAAATCCAGCTTCCCGCGGTCATCTGCCCATACATGGTGAGGCCCATGCGCTCGTATTCGCGAAAATGCTCCCAGTCGGCCCAATGCGGCACAATGTTGGAATTGGCCAGCAACACGCGCGGCGCATCGGCGTGCGATTTTAAAATGCCCACGGGTTTGCCGGATTGAATCAGCAACGTTTCATCGGCTTCCAGCGTTTTCAGGCAGTCCAAAATTTTAGCGAGACATTCATGATTGCGCGCCGCTTTGCCGGTGCCGCCGTAAACGACCAATTCCTGCGGGTTCTCGGCCACCGCTGGATCGAGGTTGTTCAGTAGCATCCGATACGGCGCTTCGGTCAGCCACGATTTGCAGACGAGTGTGTTGCCAGTGGGCGCACCGGTGAGCTGAATTTGAGGCGTGTTTTTTTCAGTGGTGACCATGGCAAAAATCCTTTCACACCGACTTGTCGGTAAACGTTTGAATGATGGCAAGCAAGCTGCCGTTATCAACCAGTTCGACCAGCTTTTCGACATCGCCCGCCAAACTGCGATCATGCGTCAACGGCGGGACAATTTTACGAATCTGTTGATACGCTTCCCAGACGGCTTTTCCAGGCTTCAACCCATCGCGATATTCCAGGCCTTCGGCGGCGCAAAGCAACTCAGCCGCAATCACCCAGCGGGCATGCTCGTAAATTTTAGCCGCCTTGCGCGCGGCGGTTGCGCCCATGCTGACATGATCCTCCTTGTCGTTGGAAGTCGGGATGCTATCCGTGACAGCGGGATGCGACAAAATTTTGTTTTCCGATACCAATGATGCGGCGGTGTAATGCACAATCATCATGCCCGAATTCAGGCCTTCCTGCTGCTTTCCGGCCAAGAACGCAGGGAGTTCGCTGAATGTTGGGTTCATCAATTTATCAATGCGACGCTCGCTGATACTGGCGAGTTCGCTGAGTGCCAACGACAACATTTCCATCGCCATCGCCACCGGTTCGCCGTGAAAATTGCCTTGCGAAATCACATCGCCATTGGGAAACACCAGCGGGTTATCAGTAGCGGCGTTGATTTCGACTTCCAGAATTTTGCGAACTGATGCGAGCAAATCCCATGCCGCGCCATGCACTTGCGGAATGCAGCGCAACGAGTACGCGTCCTGTACTTTCGCGCAATCGCGGTGCGATTCCATAATTTCGCTGCCTTGCAGCAAATCACGCATGATAGCAGACGAGGCGACATGCCCCGGATGCGGACGCGCCTCGGCCACACGAGCATCAAACGGTTTCTGGCTGCCTTTGACGGCTTCAATGGTCATGGCCCCGGCCAGTTCTGCGGTGTAAAGCAAGGCTTCGGCCTGAAGCAGCGTTAGGGTTCCGATGGCGGTCATCATCTGGGTGCCGTTCAGCAAGGCCAGGCCTTCTTTGGCTTTCAGCGTGATGGGCTTCAGCTTGGCTCGTTTCAGGGCTTCGGCGCCCGGTAGCCATTCGTTTTGATACCAGGCTTCGCCTTCGCCCATCAGCACCAGGGCCATATGCGCCAGCGGGGCCAAATCGCCGCTGGCGCCAAGCGACCCCTGACATGGGATTTTGGGATACACGCCTGCATTCAACAGGGCCAGCAAGGCCTCCACCACCACCGGACGAATACCGGAAAGCCCTTTGGCGAGTGTGTTGGCTCTTAGCAACATCATCGCCCGCACGGTTTCAAAATCCAGCGGTGTGCCGGTGCCTGCCGCATGGCTGCGGACCAGGTTGATTTGCAGTTGATCCACTTGCTCGTTGGAAATGCGCACATGACTAAGCGCTCCAAAGCCCGTATTGACGCCATAAACGGTCTTGCCGGAAGCCAGCACGTCCTCAATCACGTTTCGGGATGCTTCGATACGTTGTTTGGCTACAGCGTCCAAGACGACCTGAACACCAGCATCCCGGCTGATGGCCCGAACCGCTTCCAGGGTCAAGCGTTCGCCATCAATGAAAAAAGGGGTCGTCACATCGGATTGCATCAGTTCATTCCACGCCCAAACCAGATTGAAATCACTCCCTGATTGTAATCGGCTGGCGGAAGGCACGCAATGTCCTATCAAAACGGAAAAACGGGAGCCTGAAAGCTCCCGTTCTGATTGTAAATCTCTTTTCTGTTTTGTTTATTGATAGCCGCTTGCGCCTGCACCACCGGCGTTTCCGGCGGCCTGGGTGTTGCGGTTGAGGAAGGCCTGACCGGCTGCGATACCGGCGCCACCCACGGCCATACCGCCCAGGAACGGACAGACTGCGGTTGCTGCGGCCATACCACCGACAGCGGCTGCGGACATGACCGGGTGATTCTTGACCATATTGGCTGCATCGGCGAGGGCTTGGCCCATACCTTGCTGCACATCCTGCGTAATCTGCTGGATGCTGCGACCATTGGCGACAGCCCGTTGTTGAGCGACCTGTTGGGTTTGCTGTGCGCTTGCGCCCGGGCCACCCAGGTAAATCTTATCCAGTACCGAACCAAAGGCGCTTTCCAGAGAATCGCCGTTGCGGATGCCGTCGGACGCGAGATCGGCTTCCAGCAAGACGCGGGCATCATCATCAATGTTGGAGCCGGTCTGGCTCAGCTGACCCTGCGAGTTGACGCGCCCTGCGGAATCGAGTGAATTGGCGTTGCCAATGGTGTAAGCCAGGATGGAGCCGTCGATTTTTCCACTGTTAAAGAGTGGCTCATGGCCCCACAGGCGTAAGGCTGCCTGATCAAACTTGCTGAGACCCGCTTGCCGCTCCAGCGTTGCAACATCGCTGGTGATGTTGACCGGGCCTTGCGAGAAACGCACCGGGGCGTTGAGATATTGTTGAATCTTGGCCGGATCCGTATTGGGGTTGATTCGCTGTTGCAAGGCAAAGAACTCGCGGTCGAGTGCTTTCCCGGTGTCACCGCCAAACTGGGCCTGATCCTGGGCGCGCAGTTCGCGCACCAGCTGTTGCTCTGCGGCTGTACCGCTGATGCCGTTGCCGTTCTGATCGATAATATTGCTGTAGATACCGCCGTCCTGGACGCCTCGGGAAATCACCTGACGCCCCCACAAGTGCAAGATGGCGCGATCACGGTCGTTTAAGCCGATTTGAGAACGTTCTTGCGTGCTCAGGCTGCCAAAGTTGACGTTTTTGTTGACGTCCGGGGTTGCTGCGCTACCGGCTGCCGGAACACCGACTCCGCCTGCCGCGCCGCCAGCACCACCGGCTACGTTAGCGGCTGTACCGCCAGCGCCGCCTGCTACACCACCGGCTGCGCCAGCACCACCCGCTGCTGCGGTTGTGGGCGGAATCTGAACCGGACCACTGGTGCGAATACCGTTGTTAAAGTTGTTGACAAGCTGATCCAGCGCGCCGCTTCTCACCATGTTGATGGCCGTCTGATACTGCGGTGCGTTGGGCACGGCGCCACTGGGGCTGACCGGCGTATTGCCCTGGAAGTCAAAAATCTGTTGCAGCCAGGCTTGGCGTTTGGCCGGATCTCTCTCTTCGTTCAATGCCTTCACCACGCCGCCGATGGACTGAACGTCCGTTTGGCCGACCAAGGGCTGGTTGGCGATATCGGTACGGCCCCAGGAAACCAGCAATTGCTTGAGTACGGGATTGTTATACGTGCTTCTTCCGCCAAAATCACCGCGATAGGTTGCTGCGACCTGTGAGAGCAGTTCCGCTTCCTGGGTCATGGGTGTCTGTTGGCCGATGGCGATGTTGTTGGCCACCTGCTCAACGGAGGTCTGGCCTGGGATGAACGCGGCGGGCAAACCTAATGCGTAGGCCTTGAACTGGGCCGCGTAAGACTTGGCAATAACCGCGTCAAACTCGTTCTCGCCCGCGGTGGATAAACGCGAGCCGGGACGGGCGAATGCTCCGAAAATGCCTTCATCGGTGCCAGCCGTACCACCACGGGAACCGGCCAGTACGAAATCGACTAAATCATTGGGGGCTATCTGGGCCGTTCCTGCGTTACCGGCACCGACTGCACCCGCAACACCCTGGGCGGGTATGCCTGTGGGAACGCCAGTGATACCCATTGGGCCAAACTGGGTCGGGATGCCTGCAACGGTACCTGTTGGCGAGGCACTTCCAGCCTGCCCGGGAACTCCTGGCACGGCTGCGCCAAATGGGCTGGCTGCCTGCTGGGCAGGAAGTCCTGCCGGAGCTTGTTGAGGCTGTGCCTGACCGCCTAGCAGAAGTTGCATCATGGCTTGCATCATCTGCAGCATCATTTGCATGATGCCCAACATGGGGGCTTGTTGCGTAGAAATGCTTTGTGCAAGTTGAGCGGAACCTGCGGAACCTGCCGAATCTAAGGAAGCTTGAGGCAAGCCAAGCCCGCCCCCTTGCACGACTGAAGCAGCCGGTGCTGACGCATACGCGGGAAAGTTATATAAACTGAGTGGTTGCATCTAGCTCTCTCTCGTTTGTGCTCTCTTCCAGATGTCGAAATTAGGATATACAAAACGCTCTATATAAAAATAAAAACAATTTAAAAAGAGCAATTGCCTTCTGCTCCCTCAAAGCGTTACAAGTCTTTAAAAAAAACAGAAAACGGCCAAGAACGCCGGTTTCGGACTAAAACAGTGTTCCAGAGACCGTTGGTGCTTTGGCGATTGTCGTGGTTGCTATGATGAAGTCAGAAAAAACAACCGACCGGCCTTCCAAAAGCAACGGCAGGCATAAAATGCATAATGAATGGAAAAGCACAGCCCCACGTGTCCAAACCCCTCGCCGACAATGGCCTCGAACATGGGGCCTTGGGCTATCAACAGGCCAGTTGCGCCGGTTTGATCCAGTAATATGTAGCCGAGTGCCGGGCATAGCGGAACCAGAAGCAGGTTTTTAAGGCCGCGAACCAGGTGGGGCTGCCATAAACGGTTTGAGCGGCTGAGGGTTCTGGCAGGAGCCGTTTGAGTGGGTTCGATCGCGATGGGCTGGGGCATTCTCGAAACAAGCGTGGGCATGACAATTTCTTTCAGTTTTGGCGTGGTGATGATGGCGGCATGCAGGTGTTGCAAAGCCCGAAGACTTCAAAGTTGTGGTAATGCACCCGAAAGCGATCTTCCAGTTGGGCCAGGACTTGTTCAAACGGGCAGGCATCCAGCACTTCGATGCTGTCGCACTGGGTGCAAACCAGGTGATGGTGGTGCATGTGGCGGTTGTTCAGCTCATAACGCACCTGACCGTCGTTGAAATTCAGCGGTTTGATCTCGGAATCGGAGGCAAGCTGGTTCAAAGCCCGGTAGACGCTGGTGAGGCTGACCTTTTTTCCGCTGGATGCCCGGTTAATCCAGTCGAGAATCTCCGGGGCCGTGGCATGATTGAGCTGCTGGAGGGCTTCCAGGACAGATCGGGTGGATTTGGGGGGACGTGAGGCGAGCGGCATAAAAATGAAAACCATTATCAGTTTGGCTCCAGTGTAGCAAGTCAAACACAAAATACAATGGACGGGTTTTATAGTTGACGTACCCCTGTGCTTCGATAAAAATGAAAATCATTTTCATTTTGGATTGATCAACTATTTCATGCAGACTGCACACCCTGGAATCAGGCACCTTGAAACATCACCCCCGCTGCAGCGCGGACGGGGGCATTTTCAGACGTTTGACGCCTGCAGGTTGGCATTGGCCGTGCCAAACAAGCAAAACCTCCAACAGCCTCAGGCAGAGCCTGTAGTATCGGTGCAGAGAGGGAAGAATTTGGCCATTGCCGGAGGCTTGTTGCTGTCTGCCTTGGTGCTTCGAGGGCTTCCTGCCCGTCCGGGCAGTTTCAAGTGGCTTTCCACCGATTGGAAAGACTGGGCCAAGCTTGGCTTGGGTGTGGCGGGTCTCAACAAGATCCACGAAGCCATGGATTGGAAGCCGCCCAGTTGGCTGATGGCGATGGAGACTGTCGCGATTGTGAATCCGCTGATGATGGGCTTCAAAAAGACCGCGCTGGTCCAGATGCTGGCGATGGCTCCGGTGATTGGGCTGTTGGTTCAGGGAACGCATTGGGCGAGCGACAAAGCGGAAGAGCCGCTGGAAGATAAAGGCATTCCCAAGATGCTAACCCGGCTAGCAATCTCGGCAGGAATGATTTTGCTCGGTTTGAAGGCGTTGCCTCAGCTCATCAAGCTTGTGACGACGGCAGGCGTTGAAGGTCGTTTGGGCAAAACACTGGCTGGAGAGTTCAAGCAATTGGTGGCTAAGCAGGAGGCCATGGCTCAACAAGGCCGGACGCTGATGACTGGGGCGGAGCTGGTCTGTGTTCGCTGTGGCGGCTCTCATGCCCTTTGTATGAGCGAAATTGCCGATTACTTGGGTGCCTTGGGTGGCTGGTTACATCTCAAAAAGAAGAAGGATGAGCCGTCATGAGCCTGACTGTTAATCCTATCCAGCCTCATCCCTGCATTCAACGTGCGTCAGATGTAATTCGTTTTGGGAATAAACAGGATGATGCTCCGCCCGATGCCGCAAGCAGCACGTCATCCGACGAGTTTAAAGCAACCGAAAAGAAAACAGAGGCAAAGCAGCCTAGGAAGCCGCGCTTTGTGCCTGTCTTCCTATATAAGGCACATCAGACGTTACTGGATGCGGGGCATAAACATGAGCACGTCAAAGACAAGCCCTGTACTCATAAACATCACAATATTTTGATGCGTGCCGTGGGTCGGGTCTATACCTGGTTTTTCGAGTTGCTCAGCGGATTCTTCAAAGACATTAAGCAATTGGCTGGTGAGCCGCCGCAAAAGACTGAATAGTTGGGGAGTTTTTTGTTTCAAATGATCGAAAGTTACAGCTACCAAGATAGTAACTATATCCAGACTGTAATGGATAAGTGAGGAAAGCGTTATTATGGATTGTTTCAGGCTAGTTATTGAGAGTTGAGCTTCTGAATTTGTTCAATCCATTGCTTTGAGAAGCTTTTAACCCACTCAACATCTGCTTTTGACTTGTAGGAAGTATAAACGTAAATCGTTAACAGCTTTCCTTTAATAAGGACAAGATTTGTACCAATAACCTGTTCAAGAAGGGTCGTTTTTTCAGGAGTAAATCCAATTTTAGCTGCCTGATAAGCAGCTATTCCTAGTGATGTTGGTGTTTTTAAAAATACTCCTAAAGGAATCATAGCTTCATTTTGATAATCAATTGTTGTGGAGTACTGACGGTTCAGTTTGTCCTTGGACTGGAGTATATGGTTGTCAAGATCATCCCTATACTCTTGAGAGTCCAAGTAGCCACTTTGTAATGCAGTGTGAACCTCTTTAAAATCTGAAGCGGTGAGTTTATAAGGCTCAGCAAGCTTATCAGTCATAACAAGAATGTATGTTCTGGCTTCTGGATACTCCCCAACAAAGGGTCTCTTGTGTTTTTCATGCCGGAAAATGGTTCTCAGCGTATATTTGGGTAATGCATTGTTGTAATGTACGCTGAAATCCCTAGGGTTTTCGTCCCTTTTTATCTCGTAAAAACCTGCTGGAGTAGGAATGTTGATGGTAGTTTCATTAACACTTACCTGAGCACAGAAAGAGCGGGAGTCAAAAATAGCTATGACCAGCAGACTGATCAGCACTAGTTGGATAAATCGTCGTTTGAGCATAATTAAAGAAGGGGTTTTTACCATAATTAAACAGAGCCGGAACTCCTCAAAAACATCAATCCTAGAAGCCCTTAAAAAGAAAATACCCCAGACAGGATTCGAACCTGTGACCTACCGCTTAGAAGTCTGTCTGACAGATTTTCCGCTTTGTTCTTATGATGTCTGAAAACCTCTGATATTGTCTCTTTCTATGATTTGTACTCTTCCTCAAACTTCTCTTTAATTCGATGAAAAAGCAGCCTTTTCCAAGCTTGATTACACAGGAATTACACAGACATTACAAAGGCTTTGAATGTCTGAATTAATCACTGCGCCTTATTCTCTCAGAGTCACATACCCTTGAGAAGTTCTTTTGTTTCTTTCAGCAAATCGGTAAGGCTCTTTCTTTCCTGTTTGGCATCAACGCTATAAAAGCCGTGTTCCCATCGGGTCTTACGGGATCGTTCTCGGCCATCCAAAGTTTTTGGGCCTGTAGACAGTCCACCATGCAAGCGGCACTTTCTATTGGCCATGGCCGGTTGTCGGCAAGCTTGGCCTGTTCTTTTTGAGCGAGCGTTACAGCGTGGAGCTTTTGCCAGATCCCCAGGTGGGTTGCCATTTTTCAGCCAGCCATGATGAGAAAAAGAGAGATTTCTGGATAAATTTTCACTTTTTTCTCGCTGGGCATGGGGTTCATTGTTATTTTTTTCTGTCATCACTTTCCCCTCCCCCCTGATGCACATCGCCAATGATCGCTTGTCCCCCTTCCGACACTTGGACATGTTGAACGGTGATCTTTTGCTGGCCTTTGGAGCGGTACTTCTGGAGTGTTTCCATCTGCCGGGTAAAAACGTTCATAAGTTTGGTAGTTCGGTTAATATACCGGTCATTGTGATCAAACGTGTTGTCTCCATTCATGGCACGGCGAGCATATTCCATTGCCATGTTGTGAACGGCCACCATTTGTCCTGCCAGTATGCCTTCCAGTTCATCTTGCGGATTGATCCCTTGGAGCATGGCAATGGCGGCATTTGCATATTCCAGCTTATCGGAACCGGTTTGTGTTGTGATGACCTGCGATAGCAATCGGCTAGCAGCATCTCCATCCACCATGCCAGTGGCTTCCAGTAATTGAATCTTTGCCAAGGCCGGTTTTTCTTCCTTCGGTTCCATCCGCCCTGTTTCTTTATTTTCATGCAACTTGAAACGGTTTTGGGCGTCCAGACGAGTCTTTAGCTTGAGCATTGCTTGCTTTTGCATGGGTGAAAGCTGGGAGTCATTGGAAACATCCGGTGTTTTTTTGACGGGTGAATGCTTTTTGGCTTTTGACATTGTCTTTCTCCAAGCTTCTGTCTTTGTAAACTACGGGTCTTGAGAGGGATTTTTCATGTAGAAACTTTTCTACGTTGCCCCCTTGACGGTTACTGACAAAACTGACGAAAGGGTTTTTGTCGTTTTGTCAGTCCCGTTTAATGGGCATCTCCCCAAAGTCGGTTAATCCACTGGCCCATGACTGTTCTTACTCACTTTGGGATGGATATGCCATGCTTCCTTGGGCCTCCCATTGGTTCGTTGTTCATCTACTCTCAAAATATCGTGATCTTCCAAAACTTCAGCGGCTTTTTTGGCATCGGAAGGTTCGGTTAATCCGCTCCAACCATGCCGATACACATCCCGGAGACTGAAGGGATTGGAGAGCTTTCCCTTCTGGATATATTGCAGCAAGGTTTTGGCGGCCTCCATCCCAGGGCCAACCCAAGCGGCATACAAACGCCGGGCATGGCTCTCCAGGTATTCTCCCCAGGCACAGGCCATTTTGAGAGCCTCCAATCCTATCGGCCCATGCCCCACATCAATCAAGTGAATCAAGAGCGCCAAGCTTGGAATCAAACTCCGGTATTTGGAAAGATGGGCCTCAATAGCCGGATGCTCTTCACAGGAACGCAAGCGCATCTCCAAATTGGTTCTCCACTCCGTAAACAAGGCTTGTGCTTCAGTTGTGAAACGTAAAAATGGAATCTCTTCCGGATTGTCCTGTTCGGCTCCAATCTGAATGGCATCAATGAAGGCCAAACGCTCATATGCCAGATAAGCCCGATCTCTAGCAGTTTTATTGGGGACTCGATCCACATTCTGCCAATGTTTGGAAACCTCCGGCCATACGACCATCTGAAAACGTTGGAGCAAGCCATCATCCCCGGCTCCGTTTCTGAATGTGTCCTGAAGGTAAGCATTCAATGGGCCGGGTTGGATGCCTCCCAGAATGGAAATGGTTGCGGCTTCAATTTCAATGGTTCCCCGGCCAATCCTATCAAAGGTAAACCGTCCAGTGCCGTTCCAGGCTTCCAGAAAGAAAGCCCGTGAGCCTTCCTGCCCTTGTTTTTCTAGCCCTCGCAAAAAGCCGGTTAGCTCATCCCGATAA
>CAZXUP010000047.1:0-13530 GCA_964643815.1 uncultured Vampirovibrionales bacterium | reverse complement strand
AACAAAAGCAAATGGGATGTTCCCGGCAGTTTGCTGCCGCCGGGCCTCAAAAAAGAAGGCTACCTGGTGCTGACGCTCTCGCATGTCGTCTACTGGATGGTCAACAAGCTGAAAGAAAAAACCAAGGATAATCCCAATATCCTCATCGATTATTTCCCGGGTTTTTCCGCACACGAGATTGTCTATGAGGGCGACAAAGCCGTTGGCGTACAGGTGGTGGAAACCCCGAGCGGTAACGCCAACGAAGACAACATCTACGGCAAAATCACCTGCTTTGGGGATAAAGGGTTTGTTTCCCGCAATCACATCGCCAGGTTTAACCTGCGCGACAACCCGCAGATCTGGTCGGTTGGCGTCAAGGAAGTCTGGGAACTGGCCCCGGAAAAAGATCTGGCCGGAAAAGTCTGGCACACCATGGGCTTTCCGCTGGTGGATGGCTCCTTTGGCGGTAGCTTTGTCTACGGCATGAAAGATCACAAGCTGACCATCGGCATGGTGATCTCGCTGGATTCGCCTAACCCCAACATCAACCCGCAACAAAAATTGCAGGATTTAAAAAAGCATCCGTGGATTCAGGACTTGATCAAAGGCGGTAAGCTGCTGAAGTACGGTGCCGCGCTGCTACCGGAAGGCGGCTATTACAGCCTGCCCAAAAAGTTTGCCACCGATGGCGCTTTGCTGTTGGGTGACGCGCTGGGCATCCTCGATATCAGCCAGCTTTCGGGTGTGGATAAATCGATGGAGTGCGGTTACATTGCCGCCGAAGTCGTGCATGACGCACTCAAGGCCAATGATTTCAGCGAGGCGAAACTGGCACCGTATCAAGAGCGTGTGATGAAATCGTTTGTCGGCAAAGAACTGTTTGAAGGCCGTTACTTCCGTCAGGCCTGGCAAGAGAACCCGCGCCTGCTCAATAGCTATCTGCCGCGCGTGCTGGATGGCGTTGATAACGGCAGCCCCTGGATGGGCATGGTCTCTGTCGGCCTCACCAACAATCCGCTTCAGGCCGTTGCCGATGCGCTACGCCTGAAAGACCTGATGGAAGGCAAAAAAGACATTGGCCCGGTTCAGTACAAAGAAGACTACAAGCACATCGTTCCCAACTTCAAAGCGGAACGCAGCATCGTTACCAACGGGCATGTCAAAGACACGATTTATTCGCGCGAAGACGCCGTGTTTTACGCGGGTACGCGCTACCACGAGCATAACCAGCACATCGACGAATACAATGCCGATGTCTGCGTAAAGTGCATCAGCAGCTACGAAGCGATGGGCAAGACAACACCTTGCGTGTCTGACTGCACCGCCGAAGTACACCGTGTGGATGCGGTTGCCGGGGTGCGCAAGCACGGCATGTCACTGGAAAACTGCGTACAGTGCCGCACCTGCGAAATCGTCTGCCCGGAAGTCAACTTGAAGGTGAAGCCCACCGCCCAAGGTTCCGGCCCGGACTTCATGGGTTTGTAGGCCCCAAAGTTTCGCAAGACCGTCTATAAATTGAGGTGGTCCGATAGCTTCCGCAAGCTACCGGACCGCTCAGGCAATTGGAAAATCCAGTTTCACTCACACATTAAATTGCCTGAGAAAACCTCTCTTGAAAGATCGCTGAAACATGGCGCGCAGTGAGCGTTTGATTGCACACCACCAACCGGGAGAAGACAGGCTGAAATTTCTGCCCTGGGTTGGATCGGCAACCAACAGTTGCGATAGCCGATGATGCAGTTCCGCGTAAGCCGCCTGATTGAAAAACCCTTCCTTCTGGCGAAGCGCCACGGCGAGGCTAAGTTGCTGATAGCGCTGCCGACCGGCAGGACCAACCTGGTTGAGAAAATACGCATATCTCGCCAGAGAACGGCACAGCACTTCAGGCTCCATGCTGGTGGGCAACGTGTCCAGCAAGCTCTCTAAAGAAGGCAGCCAACCGGATTTGAGCGAGCCAATCACAACCTGCAAACCATCATCCAGTAATGGTTCCGGGCTATCCATCTGAAATGTCCAATCGTAGATCCATTGGCGCAGCGCCCCATGGTCCATTTCGGGCTCCATCAAGGAGAGCATTAAGGCAGGTTTTTGGGATGGCTGGCCAAAAGGCAGCAGGATGACCGAATCGGCCCAATCTTCCGATATCATTGTTCTTACTCTCCAACGAACTCATGCACTCACTAGGAAATAAAAACAATTACATTTTAAGAATTGCCTTCCCTTAAAAATGGCGAAACCCAGGGCCGAGTCCTGGAAGACTTTTCCCTGGGCTTGCCTTTCCCCACCGAGCAGTTGAAGCGTGAGTGTTTCCAAAACTTACTTAGGTTTAAATGCCTGAATCAGGCCGGCCAGCAAACCTTGCTTTTGCTCTCCAGCCAGCTTAATCGCCCCACCATGCGATGGGTCCTGACTTAAGGACTGGCTTAATAACGCATTTTGGGAATTCTGGATTCCCTGCACACCCGCAAGCCGGGCTTGCAACTGCTGAGGGTTCAGATCGTTACTCCCCGCGGACAGGGCCTTGCTCATATTCTCCAGGCCTTTCTGGCTGACCACCAGCGAGAGTTGCTTGGCGCGCTCTTGCCCCATCGGGCCCATTTGAGCCAGCAGCATGCTGGTTTGAGTGAGCAATTGCTGAGACACGGGGGATTCGTTTTCCATAAAGGAAAACACGCTGCTCAGGTCATCCAGGCTAGGGATAATCCCTTGATTGAGCTGCGATTGAACCTGCCCAAACTGGTTTTCACCCGATTTGGAACCGCTTTGCCCAAGTTGGAAAGCATTAATATTTGCACCCGTCTGAAATGACATGCGTAAATCTCTCTCCAGAAGCCTAAATTACCCCAGCGAAAAAATCGCCTACGCCTCTCTTGTTAATAATATAAAAACAACAAATAAGGCCGGATTGCCTGTCAGCTTAAAAACCGTCATAATTAGTCATATTTGAATATCCGGGAGATATCCAAGTCCGCTCCAAATCTAACCAGACAAAGCTTGGCAATCGCAACAAAAGGCAGCTTGCGGGCCTGGATTCCCGCCTTCGCGGGAATGACAGAAAAAAGGGGAATGAGGGAAAAGGCGGTCAGGTAGAACCAGACCTAACTAAAGCCGACCTGTCGGCAGGTGTTCCTTTCGGCGTGTGTGGGTTTTACAATAAATAGACCCTTTATTTCTCCTTCTTGCATACACTGCCAACCAATGGAAGCCCGGCCATGTCCACTGCCGTACGTACCAGCCTTGCGGAGAAAATCCGGCGCTATCTGGGCCAGAAGAATGCCTCAGCGCTCCGGCGTTTATTGGCGCGGCACAACTTTGCCGATATCGCCGAAGTGATGGAAAGCGTCCTGGCGCCTCAGGAGGCGGTCGCCTGCTTCCAGTACCTGAACGTCGGCCAGGCGGCCCAGGTGTTGACCAGTATTAATGAAGAATTGCAGTATGCCTGCCTGTCGTCGTTGCCGACCGTGATGGGGAGTCGTATTTTGCGGATGATGCCGACCGATGACGCGGTGGACATTTTGCAGGAGATGGACACCAGCGAGAGTAAGCGCATTCTGGAAGAGATGCCGTTTGATACGGACACCCGAACGCTGCACCATTTGATGATGGAAGAACCGGATACAGCCGCCGGTATTATGTCCACGGACTTTGTGCAGGTTTCTGTCGAAGCCACCGTTGGTGATGCGATGAGCCTGATCAAGCGGGCCGAGGAAAAAGATTTCATCTATTATTGCTACCTGGTGGATGACGAGGATCGTCTGGTCGGGGTTGTTAGCCTGAAGCGCTTGATCATTCATGATGAATCCGTACCCCTGTCGCGCATTGCGGAATTTGATGTGAAATCGTTGATGGTGACGTATGATCAGGAACTGGTCGCCAATATTTTCCGCAAGTATTACAACCTGATTGCCATGCCGGTCACCGATCCGGATGACGTGCTGCGCGGGATTGTCACGCTGGATGACATCATTGATGTTATCGAAGAGGAAACATCGGAAGACATTTACCGGGCGTCCGGTATTAACCTGGAAGAAATGGACGAGCGCGGACTGCTGGTGGGGCCGGTGTTTGGCGCGTTCAAGGCGCGTTTTCCGTGGTTATCCATCACCATGGGTGGGCAGTTTCTGGCGGCTACGATCATTGCGCATTTTCATGACACCGTCGCGGCAGCGGTTGTCGCGATTTCGTTTATGCCGCTGCTCACAGGACTATCGGGCAACATGGGGACGCAAACCGATACGATTGCCGTGCGCGGGCTCAGTCAGGG
Source organism: uncultured Vampirovibrionales bacterium (assembly GCA_964643815.1). GTDB lineage: Bacteria > Cyanobacteriota > Vampirovibrionia > Vampirovibrionales > Vampirovibrionaceae > CAZXUP01. The sequence continues at coordinate 9,284 of CAZXUP010000047.1, read as the reverse complement.
TTTGATTACAGATGAAAACTTTTTGGAAAAACTGGGCCGCGAATTTAAAGTGGCATTGATGACCGGCCTGTCTTTTGGCGTGAGTGTCGCCGTGTTGTCGTTGCTGCTGTATCATCGTTGGCAGCTTAGTCTGTTGTTGTTTGCCTGGATTACGGTATCCATGTGCGTCTCCGCTTCGCTGGGCATGCTCATTCCGTATGGCTTCAAGCGCTTTTTCAAAGTCGATCCGGCGGGCATGGGCGGGCCGTTTATCACCACACTCAGCGATATTCTGACGTTCCTGATTTACCTGTCAGTCGTCACGCTCTTCCTGAAGGAAATGATTTAGAAACCTCTTCTGTCATTCCCAGCCAATTGGTTTTAGCTAATACTGGTGTTTTTATCTTGTCATTCCCGCGAAAGCGGGAATCCATTCATCGGATAGAGGGGGCTGACTTACTGGTTTCAAATTTTATATTTACTCCTGACAATGGATTCCCGCTTTCGCGGGAATGACAGGCGAAACAAAAACAACTAAACCGTCACAGGCTCTCGTGCGCTGAGGGTTCGGCGGACAGCTTGTTTCCAGTCTGCAAATAACCGCTCACGTGTCACGCTATCCATTTTGGGTTCAAAGCGTTCTATGGTTTCGGGCAAACGCGTAATGTCATCCGGCGATTGCCAATAACCCACCGCCAAGCCTGCCAGATAGCCTACGCCCTTGGCGGTCAGTTCGGCGTCATCCGTGCGAAGCACTGGTACGTTCAGCATATCGGCCAAAAACTGCACCAGAAAATCGGAACGCGTCACACCACCATCCACCCGCAAGGCATCCAAAGACAAATGCGCTTCGGCCTGCATGGCATCCAGCACTTCGCGTGTTTGATAGGCCATGGCTTCCAGTGCAGCACGCACCAGATGTGCTTTTCCGCTGTCCTGCGTCAGGCCGGTGATGCTCGCCCGCGCGTCCGAATCCCAATACGGCGCGCCTAGCCCGGCAAACGCAGGCACCATATAAACGCCTTCGTTGTCATCCAAGCTATTAGCCAAGGTGTCGATATCCTGCACATGCTCAATCGCGCCCAGTTTTTTGGTGAGCCATTCGATGGCCGCGCCCGCAAAGAAAATCGCACCTTCCAGCGCATAGGCCGGATTTCCCGCACCATTGGTCGCCAGGGTTGTCAGCAAGCCTTTGCTGGAATGCACCGGCGTTTGCCCGGTGTTCATCACCAGAAACGCGCCGGTTCCGTAGGTGCTTTTGGCCGTGCCCGAGGCCCAGCATTTTTGCCCATGCAAGGCAGCCTGTTGATCGCCCGCAATCCCTGCCAGCAGAACATTGACGCCACCAGTGATTTTAGCGGCCACGTCGCCGTAAACGGCATTGGACGGTTTGACTTCCGGCAGAATCGATTCCGGCACTTCAAACAATTTCAGCAGTTCCGCATCCCATTGCTGCGTGTGAATATTAAACAGCATCGTGCGCGATGCGTTGGTCGGATCAGTGACGTGCAATTTTCTGCCGCTCAGGTTCCACAAAATCCATGTATCGACGGTGCCGAACAACAGGCGATTTTGCGCCAGCAGCTCTTTGGCTTTTGGACTATTTTGAAGCAACCAGTTGATTTTGGAGGCGGAAAAATACGCGTCAATCACCAGGCCGGTTTTTTCAGCAATCATCGGTGCGTGTCCTGCGCGTTTGAGCGCTTCGCAGAAATCCGCCGTGCGGCGGCACTGCCAGACAATCGCGTGATGAATCGGTTCGCCCGTTTGCTTGTCCCACAGAATGGTGGTCTCTCGCTGGTTCGTCAATCCAACCGCCACAATAGCAGACCAGTCAATTTTTTGCTGCTTCAGTACGTCCTTGGCGACATCCAGTGTGATGCTCCAGAGGGTATTGGCATTGTGTTCCACCCAGCCCGGCTTGGGATAAATTTGCTCAAACGCCTGCTGGCTGCGCGCAATAATGGCGCCCTCATGGTTCATCAGGCAAGCACGAATGCTGGTGGTGCCATGATCAAATACTAAGATGTATTTCGAAGACATATTGTAATCCTCGTTCCCAGTCAACATTGTCTCCGGGGGTCGTTCCTGCCCCCGGCTCCCTCCCTATTCAAAGGGTTTTGTGACACTCTCTCCATCAGCCTGCAAGGTCTTGATAAGTTCATCCACGCGGCCACGCGCTTCGGTGAGTTTGGTTTGGCATACTTTAATGTGTTTGACGCCGTCTTCAAACAGGGTCAGCGCTTCTTCCAGCGAGAGGGATTCGCCGCGAAAGCGTTCGACAATTTCGTCGAGGGCGTCGGAGGATTCAGAGAATGTGGGTGTTTTTGGCATAAAACTTTCCTTTGGGCTAATTAAACGTCTTTCGGCAAAATACGCGCTGGGGTCCGTTCCCTCCCCCAAACCCCCTCCCTTAGCCTTTCACTTGGCATTCGATTTTTCCGTCGGAGACTTGGAGGGTGAGAGAGTCGCCGGGGTGAACCTGTTGAATAGAACGGATGACCGTGCCGGTTTTATCGGTGGCGATACCGTAGCCACGGGAGAGTGTCGTCAGCGGATTATAGACATCCAGCTTGGCGGCGGCTTCCGAGAGTTGTTGAGAGCGTCGTTGAAAAGCCAGTTCAAATTGCGACAGCATCCGCTCTTGTTTCTGAACCAGTTTTTGATCGCACGTATTCAAATAACTTTCATGCAGCTCCACTATCCGAGTCGCGCTGTGATCCAGCATCTGCTCATGATACAGAATCAGCTCGGCCATGTTTTCCATCAGCTCGCGCGCACGAGTTTCGTGCGTTTCCAGCAATGCCTGAATATCCGGCACCAGCCAATCGGCTGCCGCTGTTGGCGTGGATGCGGAATAGTCCGCCGCTGCATCCGCCAGCGAATAATCCGGCTCATGCCCGATACCGGTGACAACCGGCACATCGCTTTCAAAAATGGCGCGAACCACAGGCTCTTCGCTGAAACAGAACAGATCTTCAAACGAGCCGCCGCCCCGCGCGACAATCATGGCATCCAGGCTGTAATGCGGATTGTTCAACTCTCGAATGGCCGCGGCAATTTCATCGGCGGCGCCTTCGCCCTGCACTTTGGCCGGATGCAACAACACATGCACCAGCGGGTTTTTGCGTCGAATGACGCGCAACATATCGTGAATCACCGCACCGGTGGAAGATGTGACAATGCCGATGCGTTCGGGAAACTCGGGCAGCTCTTTTTTGTACTCGTCCATAAAAAGCCCTTCGGCTTCCAGGCGCGCCTTGATTTGCAAAAACGCCAGTTGCAACGCCCCCATCCCCACCGGCTCAATTTTGCTGCCGACAATGGAATAGGTGCCGCTGGGGCGATAAATCTCCAGACGTCCGGTGAGATACACCTCCAGCCCGATTTCCATATCGAAGTTGAGGCGGCTGGCGGTGCTGGCCCACAAAATGCCGTTGATGGCCGCTTCTTCGTCTTTGAGCGTGAAATAGATGTGTCCGCGCGCGGAGCGCTTGACGTTGGATAACTCCCCCTGAACGACCAGCGAACCGCCCAGCAGCGGATGCTCCTCAATGCTTTCTTCCAGCAGCTCCGTGACTTCGGAAACACTGTACGTGGTTTTCTGCAATGGTGAAGTTGCAAGCACGGCAGAAAAATCCAGCGTGGGCTGAATGCCATCCTCGCCGCCGGTTTTATTCTTTTTCGCACGGGGACTCATGCGCCAAACCACCTGCCTCAATGTAATACCCTATTATACCGGGTCGGGCGGAGGGGTTGGCAATTACTGATTCGATTCGATGTCGCCTGGAAACTTGAAGTCGGAGGCTTTGAGATCGGTCAAAAACTCGCGAAACTCCTGCGCTTCCACTTCATCACGCTCCTGATCGGTCGAAATCGTTCCTTCCATCACCACATTGGAGGTTGCGAAAATCGGAATCTTGGCTTTTAAGGCCAGGGCAATGGCGTCTGACGGACGGGAATCAATGATTTCCTGTTTTCCGTCCTTGTGGGTCAGGTAAATGCTGGCGAAATAGGTATCCGAACTGATGTCGTTGATTTCTACCCGCGTAATCATGTAACCCGTTGTTTCGAGAATACCGTAAAGCAGGTCATGCGTCATCGGGCGGGCGGATTTGATGTTTTCCAGTTGGCGGATGATGGCGCTGGCCTCAGCGGTGCCAATCCAGATGGGCAGCGCCCGGCGGTTTTCATGATCGTTCAACACGACAATCGGTGTGCCTGTACGCGTATCGAGCGCAATGCCCATCACGTACAATTCAACCATTGGCGCGTCGTCTCGTTTTGCGTCCTCTGTCGAAATGGCTCTGCCCCTTTCACTCGTACTCTTATTCTTATTGTACAAAATCCAGCCGTTTGTTGGTATGCCAAGCCTGATAATTTACTGTATCCGGACGGCTACCTCGTGGAACTGCCCTGCTGCTGGTACGGCGCAGCGGGGAGAGGACCAATGCGATCCAGCGGCCAGACCCGGAAAACGGCCCGCCCGATGACGCGCTCTTTTTCCGCAAAGCCCCAATAGCGGCTATCCGCGCTCTGGTTCCGGTTATCCCCCATCAGGTAGTACTTGTTTGCCGGCACCCTCACGGCGTCGCAAGTGGGCATTAATGCCTGCTCCGAAACGGGCTTGACGATGGTGCAGGTTTCAGGCGGCTCGCTGATATAGGGTTCATTCAGCTTCTGGCCATTCACGAAAACCCCGATGCCCGGACGAACCTGCACCCGATCGCCCGGCAGCGCAATCAAGCGCTTGATATAGGCGACATCAATATTGTCTTCTTTCTTGTACATCAGACCAGAAAAACCCGTCATCCGCAGAAACAGGCTCCAGGGGTCATCTTTTAATTGCGTCATGGGCGGATAAAACACCAGAATATCGCCCCGCTCGTACGGACGAACCCAACGGCTGACCCGCTCAATCACCAGCCGATCATGTACCTGCAAGCCCGGCACCATGGACTCTGACGGGATCAGACGCAACTCACCCAGGAAGCTCTTGATGAGAATGAGAAACACCAGGACAAACACGACCACTTCCGCCAGCTCTCTACCGATAAAGAGAAGAGAGTGCCGGGTTTGATTTTTGCGCATGACCAGCACGGATTGCTCCACCCGCTCAGGCGAAATCTCGTTTTCCTTGATGATCTGGTTCACAACCGGGTCGGCTGACAAACAGAACGCCTTCAGCAAGTGTTCGGTTTCAACCGTCACCGCTTTTGCGGGATTCCCATTCCCGGTCGACTTTGCAATCAGCTCGGCGTTTTTCAACAAATCGGAGGTTGGCGCCGGGGGAGGCTCGGAAGCAATGCCGCCCAGTTGCGCCCTGAGGTGAGAGGCGGACGTTTGCATGCCCCTCAACAGGGTATCCAGCCGGTTAAACCGGCGATGGGTCAAGAGCAGCCCCTTCAGGTAATCCCGGTCATTGGCCGTCGTCTGGTTTGCCTTCCGGGCCAGCTTGTTGGCCAGGGCGATTGTTTCCCTGATATCATCCGAATAGCGAAGGTCTTCCAAAGTCTGAGTTCCTGATCCAAAGCACGATGGGAATAAGCCCAGGCACTTTTAGAGAAGATGAATACTCCCCAATTCTAATATCACACCGACGAAATCTCAATGCGATTGCTGCCATGCGCACGTGCGGACGTCCATGCTTCCTCCGCCTGCTTAATAAAATCGGAGGTTGTCTCCATATCGGGGTGGATAGAGACCAGGCCACAACTGACCGTCAGGTTAATCTGGGAGTTTTGCCAAGCCAACGGCAGCTCCGCGACTTCTTTTTGAAAGCGTTCCAGGGCAACCAACGCCTGATCGCAGGGTGTTTGCGGCAGGATAACCGCCAGGTGCTTGCCACCAAAACGGGCCATAATGTCAACACTTCGGAAGCATTGTTCGATCAGCCTGGCCACATGCTTCAAAATCTCATCTCCGCAGGCATGACCCCATTCGTCATTTAGCTGCTTGAAGTTATCGACGCCAATCAGGGCCAACGATAGCTCCGCCTCGTAGCGCTTGGAGGATTTGAACTCCCGCTGGAGCGTCGCCATGAAGTGCCGGTGGTTGAACAGGCCGGTCAAGCTGTCGGTAATGGCCAGCATTTCGGCTTGGGAGTACAAATGACGCAGCTTCATCAACAGCCGCAGTTCGTTTTCAATCAGATGAATCGGAAAGATGTTGGAATAGTCCACTTTTTGCTTGGAGTAGAGGCTGAATGCGCCAATCAGACGCCCATCAATATACACTTCTTTGGTATAAACCGTTTCATATTCAGTCGGTTCCGCCTCATCATCCAGTGTGCCAATCACGTCCGATTCCTGCAACTCCAACTGGGTTGGCGTCAGGCCCCGGTTTCTGAACTGGTTGAAGAAGCGTCCCATCATTTTCTCAACCTGCGCGGTCGGCTGCTTCTCTGAACCGGTCAAATGGAAGCTCACCGCGCGCGGACCTTTGTTGTCGTCGTTATAGAAAATGGCCGCGGCATCGTATTCGATAATGCTTTCCATCAGGCTGCACAGCATGTAATTGAGCAGGCTGGGGTTGTGCACCAGGTCGGCCAGACTGCGAAATTCGACCATCAAGGTTGATTCGACCAGGGTGGCATCCAAAATCTGGTTAAGCCGGGTGCGGATGTTGAACGGATTCTTCTCGTTGTTGGCCTGCAAGATGCGCTTTTCGTTGATATCCATCCGGTCGTAGATTTCCAGGACCATTTGCGTCTTGCGCAACAGCTTGGCCGCAATCTCGTCTTTATACAAGAAGTCATCGGCCCCGGCCTTGATACCCCAGAAGCGATCCATTTTCTCCACGGCATCCATCAGCAAAATCACGGGAATTTTTTTCATGACCGGATCGTTTTTGATCAGGCGGCACACCTGGTAGCCGTTCAGCTCCGGGACGGACGTGCCCACCACGATGACATCCGGAATCAGTTGGTAAATCTTCTGAATACCCGCGTTACCGTCTTTGCCCGCCTCAATCTCAAACCCATGCTTTTCCAGGGTAGCGCGGCAAGCCGCAACCACCTCTTCATCCTGATGAATCACCAGGACAAGCGGTTTGTTTTTTGAGGGACTGTCGTCCGGCTGCGTCGAACCGGAAGGTTTTTCTAAAGCCACTGCTCTACTGCCAATCCAGTCTCAAATGGAACTTCGGACTCATTCTTTACCATATTAGCTGAATATATGCGTTATGTGTGCTGGATAAAAAAAATATCCAGCTTTTGGAGCAGTGTTTTGAGCATCGAGAATCGATAAAAGTCCTCCATCTTGCCGATTGTTCCCAATGCCGACACCGAAATTCATCCGCTTAACGGAAGCCGGGAAAGCACCTCACTGGTTATCATGGCGAATAGGATGAGCACTTGAAGGAAGCGTGCGCGTATTTTGCCTGGAGCTTGCATAAACCCGAATGGATAAGAAGAGAAAGCCCGGTCATGGCCAAGGGACCCGATAGAATCGACCCAACCCCGTTTGGGGATGAGACGACGTATTACGATTCCATCCAAGGAATGGTCTCTGTCGGACAGCCTTTGGAGAGTCTGAATCAGCTGTTTGCCGAGCCGGAAGAGTCACATCCGGATGGCTCCCATCGGAAAGTGCCGGGAGACGGGGAAAGCGCCGATCTGGAGAGAGCGCATGAGCTTTACGAGACAGGCTTGCTGCACAACTTCAAAAAAGATTATGCCAAGGCCATTGAAACACTCGAAAAGGCCTATAGCCTCTATGTCATCCAGCGCCATTTTCTTGGGGCCATTCAATGCCTGATTGAGCTGGGGTGGATGAAATACGCCCACGATGAAAACGACGGGCTGTCCAAATCCAACCGGCTCTTCTCCGAAGCGCTGAAAATGATTAACGTGCACATGCATGAACCGGGCATCAACGAAGTGCGCGCACGCCTGTTGCACTACCAGGGCCTGGTTCGGTACCGCGAAAAGAACTACGGCGAGGCCGTCAAGAACTTTATGTATGCCAAAACCTTCTGCCGCCAGGATGGCCCGGAAGCAGCCCGGATTTATGACAGCCTGGGCGTCCATTACGAACACACCAACGACTACTATCGCGCCATTCAGTGCTTAAACGTGGCATTGGAACTGAAAAAACGCAATGAGTGCTACTACGAACAAGCCCAGACCTGCCAGATCATGGGGCGGGTGTATATTTTGCGCGAAGAGCATGACAAAGCGGCCAACTACCTGCACCAGGCGCTGGAAATTGCAACCGAGCTGGGCGATACGCGCCGGACCGCACGCATCAAGAACGATCTCATCCGCCTGTGCATTTACCAAAGCAATATTGACGGGGCCAAACAACTGATTGCCGAGGTGGAAGAAGAGTGCCAGAGCAAGCATCTCCGGATTCCCTACGGGCATGCCTTGTTCTACAAGGCGTATATTCTGTACATGCAGGGCGAAATGGATGCCGCAAAAAGCATTTTGGAAGAGGGCGTTCTGCCAATCTTCACCAAAACCAGCTTCCGAAAGGGTTTTGGCATGGCAAACCGTCTACTGGCTTGCATTCATCACCGTGAAAACCAGGAAATGCGCGCCATTGAGGAAATGAGCGAAGTCATCGCCATCTTCAAAGAAGAGGGCGACGTCACGGAACTGGCCAAAACATATTTCGAACTGGGTCGCATCTATCTCAGCCTGAACGACCAGAAGCTGGCCCTGGCCAGCATATTAGAAGCGTTGAGAATTGCCGAACAGAACGGCATCAGCTTTCTCATCAGCCATATCGAAGACGAAATCTTCCGCCTGGACGAGCGCAAGTGGCAGGAAATCGTCGAAAAGCGCGCCCATCATGATCGCATTTTCGACAAAGAAGCCAACCTGATGGAAGCCTTGACTTCCCTGGGAGAAGAAAATAACGCTGATCCGACGGTTGAAAGCCATCCTACCAAACGCCTGCTGTCACTGTTGCGCGTCGGTCAGGCCATGACGGCGGAACGCAACCTGGACAGCCTGCTGACCCTGATTAAAAGCGAAACCGAGTTGGCCCTGGAGGCGGATCGTTGCACCGTGTTTATTTACGACCGCGACAGCAACGAATTGTGGTCGAAAGTAGCAACCGGCCTGGATTCGACCAACGAGGAAATTCGCTTCCCCGCCCACCTGGGCTTGGCGGGCTATGTCGTCAAGACAGGCGAAATCCTCAACATCAAAGATGCCTATGATGACCCCCGCTTCAACAAGGAGATTGATAAAAAGACGGGCTATCATACCCGCAACATCTTGTGCATGCCGATGCGCAACCGGAGAATGGAGATCATCGGCGTGTTTCAGGTTCTCAACAAGCATGCCGGCAGCTTTG
>CAZXUP010000046.1:0-13533 GCA_964643815.1 uncultured Vampirovibrionales bacterium | reverse complement strand
ACTGAAAAGCCGCTACATCAGCCAGGAAGAATATGAAACGGGCCTGACCGCAAAAACACAGGCGGTATCGGAATTAGAGAACGCGAACGTTCGCCTGCGCGAATTAAAAACACAAGAAATGGCCCTCCGCGCCCAGGCGCAAGATATCAAAATCGCTTCCTCCGAAGCGCAAGCCCAGCGTGTGGCGTTGGCCACCTCGCAACAACGTCTGGATGAAACCCGGATTTACGCGCCCATTTCCGGCGTCGTGACATCGCGCACCGGGCAGATTGGCCAGATCGTCTCATCCGGTATCAGCAACGTGGGCGGCGGCACCGCCATCATGACGCTGGCGGATCTCTCCCGGATTTTTGTCCTGGCTTCTGTCGATGAAAGCGATATCGGACAAGTTCGGGAAGGACAACACGTCGAGATCACGGCCGATGCGTTTCCCGGCAAAACTTTTCACGGCAACGTCGTGCAGATTGCGCCCAAAGGCCTCGAAGAATCCAACGTTGTGACGTTTGAAGTCAAAATTGAGGTGACCGGTGACAACAAGCAACTGCTGAAACCACAAATGACTGCCAATGTTGAGATTCTGATTGATCGCAAAGACAGCGCCCTGTTGATTCCGGCAGACGCATTGATTTCCAAACGCGGGGAAACATTTGTCCGTGTCCAGGCCAAAGGCGAGAAACCAACACTGCGCCCGGTGCAAACTGGCATTAACAACGGCGCCGATGTTGAAATCATCCAGGGCCTTGCACTGAACGAAAAAGTCATTGTCGGGCAGGGGGAAGTTCAGAGCCGCTGGCGCAGAGACGGGCAAACCGGTAAAAACGGCAATATGCGTGGACAACGGATGATGATGCGTAGCCTGGGCGGCGGACGTCGATGAACCGCACATCCATCATCGAAATCCAGGCGCTGAGCAAATCGTATGTCATCGGCGAGGAACGCATCCAGGTTTTACATGGCGTGGATTTGAACGTGGCGGACGGTGACATGGTGGCGCTGACAGGATCTTCCGGCAGCGGCAAATCGACGTTGATGAATATTCTCGGCTGCCTGGATCGACCGGATTCCGGATTATACCGGCTGGCGGGCGACGATGTTTCCAGCCTTCCGACGGATGCATTGGCCAGCATCCGAAACCGGCGCATCGGCTTTGTGTTTCAAACCTTTAACCTGCTACCCCGCATGACGGCGCTGGAAAACGTCGGGCTGCCACTATTGTATTCGGGCATCACCGACCCCAGAAAACAAGCGGAGGAAGCCCTTGCCACGGTGGGCCTGGCAGACCGCATGCACCACCAACCCAACCAGCTTTCCGGTGGACAACGACAACGCGTGGCGATTGCACGCGCGCTGGTGACCAACCCAGCCATGATTCTGGCGGATGAACCCACCGGCAACCTGGACAGCCACACCAGTGAAGAGGTGATGGCCTTGTTTCTGGAATTAAACCGGCAAGGGCGGACCATTGTCATCGTCACGCACGAACCGGACATTGCCGCCTACTGCCGTCGGCAAATCCGCATGAAGGACGGACGCATACTGGATATCACAGAGGCTGGGGCCGCCTGATGATATTGCTGACCATTTTGCAAGTGGCCTTGCGCAGCCTGATTGCCAACAAGCTACGAACGCTGCTCTCGATGCTCGGCATTATCATCGGCGTGGGCGCGGTGATTTCCATGCTGGCCCTGGGTGCCGGCGCGCAAAAACAAGTGCTCGACAGCATTCAATCGATGGGCACCAACATGCTGGTAATCCGTCCGGGACAAGCGGGCATGCGGGGCGTATCGCTCGGCAACCAGGACAATTTGACGCTGGCCGATGCGGAAGCATTGCTGGAAAAAATACCTCAAATCGAGCAAGTGACTCCTGTGGTGGGTGGCAGCGTCCAGCTCAAGTATTTCAACCGCAACAGCCGAACCAACCTGACCGGAAGCGCCATTACCTATTTTCCCATCCGTAATTTTGAAGTGGAAAAAGGAAGACCGTTTACCGAGGGCGAAGTGAACACGCGGGCGCGTGTAGCGGTTTTGGGGCCCGTGACGGTAGAAAATTTATTTGGCAGCGAAGACCCGCTGGAAAAAACGATCAAAGTAAACGGCCTGAACTTCCGGGTATCGGGCGTTCTCAAAGCCAAAGGCGATCAGGGCTGGTTCAGCCCGGACGATCAGGTGATGATTCCATACACCACCGCTATGAAACAGGTGCTGGGTTCGGAATACCTGAGGGAAATTGATTTGCAGATTGTAAATGGCGCTGATCTTGAAACCGTTCAGGCATCGGTGGAAGACGTGCTGAGACGCCTGCACCGGATTCCAGACAACCAGGACAACGATTTCAACATTCGCAACCAGGCCGAATTTATCGAAACCGCCTCCAGCTTCAGCCGGGTCTTTACAATTCTGCTGGGTAGCATTGCAAGTATTTCATTACTCGTCGGCGGCATCGGCATCATGAACATCATGCTGGTGACTGTCACCGAGCGAACCCGTGAGATTGGGGTGCGAAAAGCCATTGGCGCCAAAAACCGGGATATCCTATTGCAGTTTTTACTGGAAGCATTGCTGCTGAGTGGACTGGGCGGACTGATTGGCATTATCTGCGGTGTTGGCACAGCCGTGTTGATTGACTGGATGACCGAATTTCCAACCATTATTCAGCCCTTTAGTATCCTGCTGGCGTTTTCATTCGCGGTTTCTATCGGGGTGTTCTTCGGGTTTTATCCGGCCAGCCGGGCCGCTCAACTCGATCCGATTGAGGCGCTGCGGTATGAGTAATAACAGGCCTGTTTAAACTCATCCAAATCTGCACTTCCAAACGACAACGAAACTGGAAGATCTGCTGAAAGCAATGCTCTTTGGCAGGGCCGCTATAGTGGAACACAGACCCTCTGAACAAGAAGCAGTTATAATGAAATGCAGACCTTCTCACAGGAAAACACCCATGAAGCTCTGGAAACAAGTTTTACTAATATTCATCCTGAGTGCCTATGCGGTGGCTCAGCCCATCTATTCTGTTATCTCACAAGAAGAAGCGTTTTTTCTAGGTAGGGATTTAACAAGCCAAGATATCGCAACACTCATTATTACATATTCTATGGCGCTGCCCAGCCTGTTAGGCCTGATTCTATTGGCGTTGCGAAAACTATCTGAAGTAATATCAACACACTACTTCAATGGCACTGTGCTGGTTTTATCGATCGCATTGTTTTTACCTCTATTTAAAGACATTTACTTACCCGCCTATTCTTTAGGCCTTTCCTTATTCATTTCAACAATCCTTGCCCTGCTACCAGCATTAGGAATCACTTACACGATAAAACGTTTTAAGATCTCTACGCTAGTTCTCTTCTGCCTGTCTCCAGCAATCCTAGCGTTTCCTCTATGGTTTGTTTGGCAAGAGGCAAACGATCCATTACCGGCGCCCTCCCCAATCATCACAACTCAAAAACCGGTAGTTCTAATCATATTCGACGAATTTCCGATCGTATCATTATTGGATGCTCAACATTCTATCGATCCAGTTCTCTATCCAAATTTTTCAACATTAACCCAACAGAGTACCTGGTATCGGAACACTTACAGTAGCATTCCAGAAACAGCCATAGCCATACCCATTATTTTAACGGGACTACAGCCAAAAACCTTTCATCAACACACAGAGACGTTTTGTATGAATCCACCTGCCTCAGCAGGCTCATACCCCAACACCCTATTTACCCTGCTTCTAAAATCATACCAGTATCATATTTTTGAAAATCATCTTAACTTATGCCCTGCCACTGCCTGTAATACTAAAACCCTCCACAGCTCAAATAGTATAACACTGGCTACCATTGCGAGGGTTAGCAAAAGTTATATCAATAGCATTCTCTACAAAGCTGGTACCTTCAACTCGTTCGTAGAGGATATACGCCCGCCTCGGGCAGCCAATGCCGATCAGGTCATCAAGGGACACGGACATCAGCCGGACCTGCAAAACCTGAAGTTGTTTATCGCCAGTATCCAAAAAGAAAATCCCTTACAAAGTCTCTACGTTTTCCACCCCATCCTACCTCACTATAACTGGGAGTTTTATCCATCAGGCAGACAATACCCAGGAATGGACGTGATTGATAACCAGATGCTACGTTGTGACGAAAACAAAGAGCTTCCTTTTTGTCAAAATACTATATATCTAAAAACACTCTACCAACGTCATCTTCTGCAGACTGGCTTTGCAGATAAAATTCTGGGAGAAATAATCACCCGCTTGAAACAAGAAGGTCTCTATGATAAGGCCTTAATCGTGATAACAGCAGATCACGGGGTCAGCTTTTTGCCACATGAATATCGACGTAAGGTAGGAACAACCAATTATATTGAACTCATGGCTGTACCTTTAATCATTAAGCGACCCAATCAGCATATAAAGCAGATTATAAACACTCCAACCAGTTCTGCTGATATTTTACCCATCATCGCTGACGAATTAGGAATCACACTACCTTGGGAAACAGACGGGCATCTCATTCAGGAATCTGTCATTGATGACGCGCAATTGATTTCCGTATGCAGTCCCAACAAGCAAAAAACATATTCTTATAGTCAACTAAAAGGAGCATTGAACCGCTCTTTACAACGGAAGCTAGACTGGTTTTCCAGTGGTTACACAGCTCAAACACACCTTTTTGAACTGGGAGATTACCATAATCTGGTCGGAAAGACTCTTTCCCTCCCTTCAGAAACTCTATCAAAGTTCCGTCTCCATCTGGATACACCTAAAGAGGAAACTCTGCAGAATATACAACTAGATCCATCATACCCCCTACCCTTGCAATTTAGTGGATATCTTAGCAAGACAAAATCATCTCAAACATCTATTAACCTCGCCATTGTTTTGAATGGGCGCATTGCAGGTATAAGCCAGACATTTAAAGCGCCCGATCGAGACAAGTTTCACTTCTCCCTTCTGATACAGGAAGCCGCTTACCATCCTGGAAATAACCGTCTGGATTTTTATGAAATCTCTGGCCAAACGGACAAACCCAAATTTAAACGCATCATCCATTCGACAATAAAACCAAACTCTAATTTCTAATGAAACTCTGTAGAATGACACTGTTAAAATGTGTTAGACAATCCGTCCATATCATTTTGATCGGATGAGCGAATTTCCGACGATCATCCAGCCCTTTAGTATCCTGCTGGCGTTTTCATTCGCGGTTTCTATCGGGGTGTTCTTCGGGTTTTATCCGGCCAGCCGGACCGCTCAACTCGATCCGACTGAGGCGCTGCGGTATGAGTAATTTCAAAACAAGCTGACAGCATTGCACCAGCTTGTTTTTTCACAGAAGTCTATTGCCATAAACCTAAATGACATAGGCGTTTTCACCATAAAAACAGGTGAAAACAGCGGTAGTGTATGACTGAGCCTAAAACCAGATATGTCATTTCAGGCAATTGACCTCGATACCATCCAGGGCTACTCTGAGAACGCGGAAAACGTGTCCACGACGAAGAGTTTAAGGAGGAAGACTATGTCTTGGCTTTCCAATTTTGGGACTGGCGGAAAAACCCGTGCATTCGATGAAAGCCACATCTGTGGCTTTACCGCGCGCAACGATAAAGGAGAAAAAATCGGAACAGTCGATGATTACATTATGGATGGTGAAAACCGGCTTCGCTACCTGGTCGTCAGTACGGGGCTGTGGGGATTGGGCAAAAATATCACGATCCCCGCAGGAATGGCCCAGGTTGATGACCGGGCCAAAGAGGTTGTTTTCAGTGGCATCACCCGTCAACAAGCCGAACAATTGCCTGCTTATGACGCCAACCGGGGCTTTGACGAGGAGTATGAGAGCCAGCTGATGCGCATATATTATCCGAAGCAAGAACCACACCTCACGCCAAAAGGCCAACTGGACTACGAGCGCTACAATCAATTCTGCATACCCGAGCGGATACAATTGCTGGAAGAACGGCTGCAAATTCAGAAACGAGCCGAACTGGAAGGCAATGTTGTCATCGGCAAACACGTAGAAAGCCGCGAGGAGACAATAGACGTACCCGTTTCTCATGAACGGGTCGTCATTGAACACAAACCGGTTTCGGAAGCCACGCAGGCCACGGAAGGCATGAATCTTCATGAGGAAAGCTTCACCGTACCGTTGTATAAAGAAGAGATCGAGGTCACAAAGCATCCAGTGATTGCGGAAGAGGTCACGATCCGGAAAGAAAAAGAAACAGAAACCCGGACAGTCCGAGAAACCGTCGGGCGGGAAAAACTGGATATTGATGATCCAAACCATCTCACCGCCGATCGTGGCATTGCAGGCAACGTCAGGGAGGACATCGAGAGCGCCAAGAAAAAAACAGCTGAACGAAAAGAAACTTCAAAAACCGACGCACCTTAAAGCTTTTCAGGTGCTTCTTTTACTAAAAAGCCTTCCTGCCATCAATTCCGCAGGAAGGCTTTTAATGAAACGGTCAATACTCAGAAGTTGCTACTGTTGCGCTTTTTGCAATGACGGACACGTGCCAATCGGATCATAAGCGGCTGTTTCAATCTTGGTCACACGGTCAATTTGATTCGGGGTTTGCAATGTCACCAAAAATCCTTCGTTGCTCACCCGGCGGACACCGTCAACGTCTGCTTGACCACGCACCACATATGTTGTGTGATCTGGCATGCGGTGAATGGATGAGACGGTATAACCTTTCCGCTTGAAATCGTTGAGGTAAAAGTTAACCGGCTCACCTTTTCTCAGATTTTGGATGACGTTTGCATCAACCTTAACAACCTGGATCGTTCTACTTGTAGGCACAGCGGCCCGGTTCTCCGCAGAGCTCTCTCGCACCGCGCTGGCGCCTTGCTGTATTTGAGTGTCGCGGCGGCTATTCCAAGCCCATACCCCGCCAACCAGCAAAAGAGCCGTCAACAGGGCTGGCAGCACCCAATTACGTTTCGGTTTCTCAGGGCCGCGCGGTGAGCAGTGATGTGCTTCATACCCTCTGCCGCCATATTTACCGCGTTCTTGCTCGTCCATAACATGTCCCCCTTGAAAGTCACTGACAGAGCCTATAACCGAGGATAATTTATCTCTATTCCAGACAAACCACAATTGCCCGCTTGGCCTGCGCTTTTGGAGCACAACCCTTATTCGGTATCCTTGCGCAACCGACCAGCAGATAAATTATCGAGCAGAAGGAGGCAGAAAGGTTAGGTGTCAAGCAACATTTTATGGCTGTTTTCTTTCTGATGAAGCTCCTGAGAAGGATTATTGCCCAGCCAAACGAGCATCCCCACCATAAACCAGAAATACATATTATGAGGGAAGGCTTTATAAATCAATGAAGTGAAACCGTGCATGAATTGGAAGCTGATGACATAAAGGGCCACCATATAAAAATGGGTCCGTCTATTTTG
This sequence comes from uncultured Vampirovibrionales bacterium, assembly GCA_964643815.1. Taxonomy (GTDB): domain Bacteria; phylum Cyanobacteriota; class Vampirovibrionia; order Vampirovibrionales; family Vampirovibrionaceae; genus CAZXUP01. The sequence continues at coordinate 6,129 of CAZXUP010000046.1, read as the reverse complement.
CCCATTCATGACACCCTTATAACTTTCCAGAAAAATGAGCAGCCCCATACAGGCATAAAGAATAAAACCAATAATTCCGTTTTGGAGTAGGATATCCGCAAATGTATTGTCACTAGCCGAGATCGTGGATTTTGTATAGCCAAACAAAGCGGAGTAAGGATTTTCCAACAAGGCCTGCACGGTCGGAAAAATGGCAAAGAGACGCGCATGACTGACAGTTGTCCGCGTGTCTAAATATACATCCATGGCATCTATGATTGCATAATAGAAATTGAAATATTTCCATAAAATCAATGCAGAAGCTGTCATTAATATCCCATATCCGATTATCAGCTTCCTTTTTTTGGGAAGGTTTCCTTTGTTTCTGCTCCTATAAGACAGAAAAATATGCAAGCTGACACACAGAGAAACCATAATAAAGAAAATCAAAATAGAAGAGCGGGAAATCGTCATGAACAAACAAGTAAGACCTGCAATAACAGAAGGCCAGAACCAGAATTTCTCGATACTATTGAGCTTTCCATACAAATAGTAAATGATTGAAATTCCCAGGGTTGTCCCCAGATAGGCACCCAAATTATTGGGGTTTTGCAACGTGGAAGTCGCTCTTAAAAAAGGCGCCCCTCCAAAAAAATTTCTTTCATAGAGAGCGCCTCCGATCAAGACTTCAATAATACCCAATACAGCAATAATTGGCATTGTATAGAGAAGCCCCTTTAAAATCATATTCAAGTTTTTTTCGGACTTTATCAAGACCGTACTCAATAACAATGGAATTGCCATATATTCAATATTGTTTCGGGTGTAATGAAAAATGTTGAAAAGCTTTCCACCTTCCATGACACATAAAGTTGCATGAATGATAACAAAACAGGAAAAGGCAAAAATTAATTTTATAATGGGGTGCTTTAAATTGACTGACCAAACAGGAAAGCCCTCTATCCCTTGTCTAAAAAGCTTAACCACTGCCAATCCAAGCAAAAGAAAAAAGACTATGTCTTTCTGTATCTGCTCCAAAGGAGTCGCAGGCACGCCAAAATCTGCTATATCGCCTGGATTCCTACCCGTCAGTCGTGCACAGTAAAAATAATAATAATTAAAAGCTGCTGCTGACATGTAAAGCGCCATTGCAACTGGAAAAGGTTTTTTTAATATGAAATACCCCAAGATAATACCAGCCACGACAAGAAGCATTGGGATAATAGCATCAAGGCCGTTTGCTAAAAGCGCCCAGCCAATTACCAAGGCAAATCCAAAAAAGATGGTTTCAAACCAAAAAGACTGACTCTCATTTTTGCGAGCAGGAGCGAGCAACTGCCCCTGACCTTGCGAAGACCGACTCATGTGAAATCCACTTTCCAGGCTCTTCCCGTGAGATTATTCTATCACAGTGAAGCGTCAAGCCTTGCCCCCTATGAAGCCAAAATCATCCATTCAGAGGATGAGTAATAGTTCAAGTCAAAAGTTGCTATTTAAATTTTAAAAAATGCCTGACAATGATCCGTCAATCCATTCGTTTTAATTGATAGAGGAACTGATTGAGCCCCCCTTGGATGCGCGACCTCAGAAAATCAAGATTATTCTTAGTCAATAAATATTCAGGCTTTAGATAAATACCGGCATTATTCAAGGAAGTAATGGCTCTGTACCATTTCCACGTCTTTTTATTACTTTGTATCAGGTATCGTCCACTGACACCCAATGTCTGGACTCCCCATTCCATATCAAAAGCGTAATGTAATGGCTGAGAATAGATTTTCAGGTCAAAGGGAGCTGTATTGGGCAGTTGTTCAAAAAAATGACTATACAATGACAATTGCACGGTAACATTTAAGTCTGGTATATAAATTGTTATAGGGGCCAGCCTTCTCAAAATAAAATCAGGATATTTCTCTTTCAATTGTTTTGCGCGTTTCAAAAAAGCCTTTTCGATTTGGTTGATATCAATCAGGATAGGGGCATCATACTCAAGCCGATCTGTTTCTTGATATATCTTCTCGTACTTTGTTAGCGCCTTACTGGAATCATACGGATTTTCAGAATCCAAGGTATCGCCCGGATATAGTACTGCGCACTTGAGTCCCTTTTTCTCCAACAGATTAAAAACATTATTTGGAGTATTCACGTAGTCATTAACATATTTATTATCAAGAGTCGAAAAGAAAATAAAGCTTGCAATGGGTATGGTCACATCCGCATTTAGTTGCTGGTGGTTTAATACCAGGCTATCTAATATTCTTTCCTGTAGCCTCGGAAGGTGCTTCTCGTAATTTATATCCCCTGCATAACCAGCAATTGAAAATTGGTTCAGGAGAGTATCTACTTTTTTCAGATCCCGGAGAAGAATTTTGCAATCCGCAGTATTCAATTCGCAATCATTTACATTCAATAGGACTTCGTTTTGGTTCAGTACCGCTAATGCAGAGTCCATTTGCCCAATCTGACAATTATAAACTCTCGTTTCTTCAGAAATAGCTATGGTTCTTCGATGTTCTAACAACTGTATATTTTCAAAGCCAAACGCCTTTAAGGCTCTCGGAATCTTATCAGAATTGTTTTTCTGGAAAAGAACAGTTACACTTCGTTTGAAGTCTGCTGGCAGCGATTTCAAAGTTTCCACATGAAAGTGATCGGGATGTTCATGGGAAATCCATAGATAATCTATTGTTTTACACATTGAATCCTCCCAATGCGGAGGAAGCAAAAGAGACCAGGAATTATTAAAAGCTTTGCCACACAACCAAGGATCTGTCCAGATTGTACAATCTGACGTCTCGATGAGTACAGATGCATGTGAAATAAGTGTGGTTTTCATGAGTTTACCTGAACCTGACTTTCAGGGATAGAAACCTTTTTTCAAACAGGTGATAGGAAAAATGCGCCAGTAGGACGGTCCCTATAATCACAAGTAAATAAAATATAGCGGGCTGACTAAGAAACGTACTGAACGTGATCTCTGTATTCTTGACCAGGAATAAAAGGGCATAAATAACAATCATGTGATACATATATATCCCATAGGATCTTTTACCCAGCCAGTCCAAAATGTTGTTTTCCAGTTTAATAACGCTATTTTTATTGATTGAAACATTAACAATTAACCAAGCATAAATAAAAGGCAGTAGAAACTCTATAAAGTAGGCCGCTGAACCAAGGCTGTAAAAATAATAGCAAACTAATAAAACAAGGACTAGAAGCTGAAACAATCTACTACTGAAGATAGGTAAGCTGAGAAGTTGCTTCTCGTTGTGAAAAACAAAGTTGGCTGCCAAGGCGCCTATAGCCATATTGTGGAAGAGAAGCGTTTTAATAATATCCCGGAGCTTGGCACTATAATGAAAAAAATTTGCCTGGTTAATTATATTGATTAAAAGCATGATGAGGGTGAAAGCGCTCAAGGCAAAGAGTAGTCTTTTATTGAACAATTTGATAAAAGGTGCCCAAAACAGGTAAAATTGTTCTTCAACACTGATGGACCAGGTAATATTGAGGATACCACCCACTTGAAAAAGGACTGACATTACATTAGAAAAAAACAAAGCAAAAAGAATGAAGCCGGTCCAAAAATTGTAATTGGCTGGATAGTGAATACCTAATGCCGGGAGAACGCCCCAATATAAAATAAAGCCCACCAGTATAATGAGAAAATACAAAGGCCAAATCCGTAAAATGCGCCTAATATAAAAGTTTCTCAGGTTAATTTCCTGCGACTGGGCCTGTTCTTCCATCAGTAAATAGGTGATCAGGAAACCACTAAGAGTAAAAAAGAAAACAACGGCATCATGTCCTCGGTAGAGCCAATCGTAATTGGAGAAACCGGGTAGAGCATTCTTGATTTGAACATTATGGATATGACTGATCACCACAAAGAGGGCGGCAAGAAATCGTAAGGCATTTAGCCCAGGAAAATACCGTTGTCCCATCGCTATTCACCCATTGCTCCCACAAACTCCTCGCACGCTCATCAAGCCTTATACTATCATATACTGAGTATTCCTGGAAAAACCAAGCCAATTAGCCGTCTTCTATATCAGAGTATACGTATACCCTTATCCACAGCTACAATTATGCGCTTCACCAAAGCGGGCTCCAATCACCTACAGAGCAGCTATCAAAAAGATTACAAGCTGGCCTTAGCTTATTTACACAGAGATAAGCTCCTGTTTACGTAGCCACACCATTCACGATAGCCATCAAGCCACTATCCAGTGGAAGTATAAGCTGGTGGGACCCTGGAACCTCCTGACTAGCTGATAGCCCAACTCGTCACTTCGAAAAAACATTCCAGTAAGCAACCAGATACACCTGAACACCTAAAGACTTATTTAGCAAGCACCTCACTGCTTACGAAGTACTCTTCTCTATTGAAAGAGCAGGGGACTTATTGTCCCTTGCTCTTATAATATGATTCCTTCTTTAATCCGCAGGGAACTTGAATTTGATCACTAAAAAACATTACTTCTTCTCCTGAGTATCTTCTCTGAGCAGTATAGTAAAGGTCATATAGGTTACTTTTACATGATTTGTACATGTCAAGAATTTCAGGAGAGTGGTCGTAAGTTAATATCCAATTGTACTTAAAAGCTTTTGACTTTAATGTTTTTGCAATTGCTAAATGATCCTCATGGGTATAGAAATTTCGGTATAATCCTTCACCCTTTACATAGTATGGCGGGTCTAAATAGATGAGCGACTTCTTAGGCAGGAAAGACTTGCAGCTTTTTAACAATTCAAGTGCATCTACATCGTAAATAGATATCTTATCTCTGTATAAAGCTATTCTTTTTATTCTGTTTGCAATCTTGTCCTTATCGAATCTTGCATCTAGCTTATATTTTCCGCTCTGTTTTTTACCACCAATAACGCCTGCTTTTAAAATGCCGGACCTGTTAGTTCGATTCATAAACAAAGTGGCGAAACCTATCTCCGTATTGCTACATTCTACTTTCCCATTCATAACATCGCGCCAATAGTTCCATTGTTTCATATTTATTGGAGTGTCAAACAGTAGTTTCAGAATGCTATCAGTATCATTTACAGCAGCATGCCAAAATTTGTATATAGCAGGATCAACATCATTGATATGTACGTGGGAAACAGCCCCAGAAAATAAAAGATCCAACGCTATCCCGGCCCCACCTGCATACAGCTCTAAATAATGGCCCCCAAGAAGCTCATTTTCTTCAATGATTGAAGTAACCAATGGAGCAAAGCGTGCCTTTCCTCCCGGGTATCGAAGTGGAGTGTATAATCTATTGCTATACATTTGACTTGGCTACTTCAGATATTAAAGTTAACTTACTGGAAAGAGCTTTAATAAACTCATTCATTTCAGTATCGTGATCTTTGGCCCATAAAGAAATTAGCTTGTAGTCTAAAATTAACTGTTTATTTTTATTGAACCAAGTCTTCCATTTTTTTCGACTCATTTCCTCTAGAGAAACATTATTAACTAATGGCACTAGTCTATCAGTAGTGATTCGTCTTTTTCTTAAAAGTTTGAATGTTTCAGGATAGGTATTTGGCCCATTTTCCTTTAGTGCTGATATGTAGTTATAAAGTGTTCTTTCTGGGTTGCTACCACTATCAGAAGGCAGTTTTAATGCATTTTTCAAACTAGGATCCTTGTCGCCATCAACCAACAGCAACACTTTTTTAAAATAAGAGTCATACTTAGGCAAGCCTAAAATACTATCTCCACCTACCCCGATTGGTATAACTTTGAATTTTATACCCGTACCCTGAAGAGTTTTAACAGAATTTTTCATTCCCATTATTTCCATAAAAAAGCAAGCGGCTTGGTCATCTTCAAGGTATATCTTAATGGGTTCGGGAATATCTATTTTCGTTTTTTTTAAGGGCACCATTTTCATGTCATTAATGACATCATTTAGAGGCCAATCGACAGGGCCAGGATATTGCGAATCAGCAAGATAAATTACTTTATCCTTCCTTTTCTGATTGTTCCCTCTCAATCTAGATTCTTGATGCAAGTATTCAACTAAACTGGGAGAATGTGTTGTTGCAATTATTTGCAGTTTGAGGTCATCTGCCGCATTTGATAATGTATTAATTAGGGCCAATCGACATTTAGTCTCAACCCCAGCACAGAGCAGCGGCTAGATAGAG
>CAZXUP010000045.1:0-13629 GCA_964643815.1 uncultured Vampirovibrionales bacterium | reverse complement strand
CCATTCCTGGTTCCAGCCAGCATACAAGCCGTTGACGGACTTGATGTTGCTGCCCAGACCGGTAGGACCACCGGAACGGTTGACCGGAGTCACACCAGGAATAACAGGCACATTACCCAACGCACCGTTTTCGGTGAAGTCGCGGGTGCCGGACATCCAGACGTTGTAACCACCGGCATACAAGCTACCCGGCAGATCAGCCACTTTGTAGTTGACGCGGCCTTCGTAGGTCAGGTTCAAACCACCCATCAGGTCGCCTACATCAATGGCGCCCAAACCGGTGGTCAAATCCAAGCTGAGGTCATCGGAACCCAGCATTTGATGCCACTGGTAAGCGAGCATTGGGTAGTTTTGGTTGATGGCGATACCCGGGGTGTTCACGAAAGCACCGCTTTGGAACTGGGTGTTTTCGTTGCCACGGTACGGGCTCTTGTCAAAGAGGTAGCGCCACGGCATCGTACCAACGTACAGGTCACCGGTGGTCGCCCAGTTGGCGTCATCGTTGCCAGTACCCAGGCACCAGTCGGTCAGCAGCGGAATGCCGGACTTGAAGTGCTGGTGGTAGTGCAGATCTTCAACATACAGGTAGGAACGGAGGTTGGTGCCGCCGATCAAACCATTGTCGTTTTGACCTACAACGACATTTTGAGGGTTGCCATCGGCATCAGTAATGCTCAGGATTGACGTGTTGTTCAGGCTGGAAGCGCCTTGGCCTTCGTTGAAGAAGGCAGCGTCGCTAGCAATCCTGGAGTAGCCGTTATACGGAGCAAATGCACCGCTGGCAGCGCCACCGAAAGCGGCCGGAGCGATACGTCCGAAGCCAGCAATCAAGCGGGTATGCACTTCACCGGCGCCAACCTTGGAATCTTCCTTGTCTTCTTTGACCGGAACATCCAACGTCAACCGCAGACGGCCCACAGCGGAGATCGCATCACGAATGCCATCGCGATTGTCGCCGTTGGTGCTGAATTCGTCGCGTGCGCTACGACTGTTCATGTCAGCCAGGATACCCAAGCTGGCGTCCCCATGAATTTGGGTTCTTTCCAGCAGGCTCAAACGCTGATCCTGTTCTTCGTTCTTCGCTTCGATAGCGGCGGCACGGGATTCCAATGCGTCCGTACGAGCTTGAAGTGCAGCCAATTCATTTCTGAATTCCTCTTGCAAACGGGCAAGGGTTTCCAAATCGGCTTTGTCGGCCTTCTCGGCGCCAAGACGGGCCAAGTCGCGACCAACGGATTTGATCAATGCGTTCAGGGCAGCAGCCAACTCCCAGCGGGTGGTGGCTCTGTTGCCGCGGAACGTGTGATCCGGGTAACCTTCGATAACGTCGTACTTTTCAACCAGATCGCGCAGGGCATCGTATGCCCAGTGGTTCTGGTTTACATCAGTCAGCTCGTCCACACTGGTGATAGCGTGAGCGGACGTCATCGAACCAATGAATGCACCAGTTGCGCCGGTCAGAAATACACTGGCCGCAAGCAACAAGGGCGTCACTCTTCTTGAAGTCATATCTAACTCAACTCCTATTTGGTTCAATAACAATTTGACTTACCTTTACCTACCGAAAAAACTTTGTACCCACCAATTTTATTAACAACCTTCGAGAGACGCTGATCGTATCATCTCTGCTTCAGGTTGCCAATATTGATGAGAGTAGTCTTCACAATATCTTTATTCCGTATTCCGTTTTGAGGGGAATAGTGGGGAAAGACGAATCCCTGCCCATTATTATAAGAAAAGCCTATCCCTCCATCGACGATTCTTTGCATAATCTTTATCAGGATTTTTTTAAGATCATACAGATGAGTTGAATTATTCCGTCTCCTATCGGGAGGCGATTTGAGATTGCTCATCTTGATTGCGGATTTTTGCCAGGTTTTTTTCGACAGTGGATAAGGCTTCAGCAATTTTCGCCGGATTTTTGCCGCCTGCCTGCGCAAAGTTAGGACGTCCGCCGCCGCCGCCTTCGCATAATTCTGCGGCTTGTTTGACCAGGTCACCGGCCTTCAGGCCCCGTTGAATCATATCTTCAGAGACACTGGCGACGAAACTGGCTTTGCCGTCGCTGTCTCCGGCCAGCAAGATGACATGAGAGGCGGCGCCTTTGGCGAGTTTTTCGGCAACCAGTTTCAGCGCGTCAACGCCATATCCTTTTAAATGCCGAAGCAAGATTGGGTTCTCGGGTGTCAGTGCCGACTGTAAGGTATGAACTTCCTGCAAGGCCAATTTCTCCTCCAAAGAGCGGAGTTGTTTTTCACTGGCCTTCATTTCTTCTAAAAGCTTTTGCAGTTTGCCGGACACTTCCCGCACCGGCGTTTTCAATAGGTCCGCCATCTCGCGCATGTCCGATTCGATTTGTTTAAATTGTTTATAGGCTTTTTCGCCTGCGACAATTTCAATCCGTCGGATGCCGGAAGCAATGGCGCCTTCGGAGACGATTTTGACCAGCGCGATTTCACCGAGCTGGTTGGTGTGCGTGCCGCCGCAAAGCTCCTTGCTGTACTCACCGTAAGAAACGACACGCACCCGGTCGCCGTATTGTTCGCCGGCCATCAAAATCGCGCCGGATTGGCGGGCCGTATCGATATCCAAATCTTCCACCGTGCGCGGCACGTTTTCCAAAATCCACTTGTTGATGAGCGCTTCCACGCGGGCTGATTCGTCTGGTTTCAGACCCCGGTTGAAGGTGAAGTCGAAGCGGGCGCCTTCCGGCGAGACATGAGAACCGGCCTGCGTTACCGAATCGCCTAACACTTCTCTGAGCGCCGCTTGTAACAAATGGGTGGCCGTGTGATGAATGGCCGCTTGCTGACGCGCCACCGGATCGACCTGGGCGATGATTGTGTCGCCCACTTTCAGGCCTTTGCCTTGATCGTACAGGCATTGGTGTACAAACAAGTCGCCCACCTTAATAGTATCGTTCACCACCACGGTCAGGCCCAGATGACCGGAATCCAGTGAGAACGAACCGAGATCGCCCACCTGTCCGCCGGATTCCGCGTAAAACGGCGTGACATCCAGAATCGCTTCAAACGGCTGGTTGGTGCCGCTCACGGAATCAACGGATTCGCCGTTGACGATGAGGGCCTTTACGGTTGCTTCGGCGCTTAGCGTTTCGTAACCGACAAACTTTGTGGGGCCGACTTGCCCTAAAATCTCGCTGTAAAGCTGATCCTTTACAATGGCGTCGCCTTTGCCGCGTGCGGTTCGGGCTTTGGTGCGCTGTTCTTGCATCGCGGTTTCAAAACCGGCAGTGTCAATGTCAAAGCCTTCCTCGGCGGCGATATCTTGCGTGAGTTCCACCGGAAAGCCGTAAGTGTCATAGAGTTTGAACACCTCGTCACCGGGGACCACCTTCTTCTTGTCTTTGCGAAGTTGCTCGAGCGTTTCATCCAGAATGCGCGAGCCGCGCTCCAGCGTTTCCAGAAAACGCTTCTCTTCCAGTTTGACGGTTTCAACAACGTGGTCATAGCGGTTTTTGAGTTCTTCATAGGGGTTTTGATAATGATTGCGGATGGTGGCAATCAGTTGATACAGGAATGGCTCCTGGAAACCGAGGTGTTTTTTGCCGTAACGCACCGCCCGGCGCAGCAACATGCGGATGATATAGCCCCGGCCTTCGTTGCTGGGTGTAATGCCGTCGGCAATCGCAAAGCTGATACAACGGATATGATCGGCCACGATTTTCAAAGCGATATCCGTCTGCTCGCTTTGTTTATATGGAATTTTGGCCAGCTTGGCGACCTGATCGACAATGGGGAACAGCAGATCGGTTTCAAATGTGTTGTTTCTCCCTTGAATCACCATCGTGATCCGCTCCAGGCCCATACCGGTGTCCACGTTTTTATGTTCCAGCGGGCTGCGTTTGCCGCTCTCATCCTGAAACAGCTCCATAAACACCAGGTTCCACACTTCGACAAAACGATCTTCATCCAGCAGATCGGCGTTGTCTTCCGGGCTACCCTCGGGTTTGCCGCCCCGGTCATAAAAAATTTCCGAACACGGTCCGCAGGGGCCGGTGGGGCCGGGAGGCCCCCAGAAGTTGTCTTTTTCGGAGCGTCCGATAATTTTTGACTTGGGAATGCCCGCCACTTGGTGCCAGATGTCGCGGGCTTCCTCGTCATCCTTATATACCGTGACCCAAAGCTTGTCTTTGGGCAGTTGCAGTTCTTCGGTGACAAAAGCCCAGGCCCAGGTGATGGCTTCCTTTTTGAAGTAGTCGCCAAAACTGAAGTTGCCGAGCATTTCAAAAAACGTATGGTGGCGTGGCGTGCGGCCGACATATTCCAAATCCGATGCCTTGCCGCTGACACGGGCGCATTTTTGCGATGTCACAATGCGGGGAGGTTGGGGCGGCGGTTCGATGCCCAGGAAAATTGGCACAAAAGGCAGCATTCCGGCAGGGGTGAGCAAAACCGTCGGGTTGCCGGGGACGAGGCTGGCGCTGGGCAGGTGCTTGTGACCCTGTTTTTCGGCGAAAAAACGAATGAACTTTTCGCGGATCGCCGCGCCGGTGAGTGTTCCCGAGAGAGCCATTGCCTGCCTTTCCTTGCTTGATGATTTATTAGTGTACCAAAAACAGGGAGGGGGTTTTGGGGGAGGGAACGGACCCCAAGAAAAAAATTGCGGAGTTCCGACCTCCCTCTAAAAGAGGATTCCTTTTATAAACCCTTGCACAAATTGATCTGATCAGCGAACATAAAAATGGTGTTAAAAGGGAGTGCGCAATGAGTTCTGAAGCGAAGATCGCCAGCCGTCAGAGCGGAGCCAAAACCATCGTTGATATTGACGCGCAGAATGTCGACTTTCGCAACTGCGAGGCAATCAAGTCCGCCGTGGCCAACATGGTGGCCCAAGGGCAGAAAGATATTCTGCTCAATCTCAGCAAAGTCAGTTTTATGGACAGCTCCGGCCTGAGCGTTATTTTGTTCTGCAAACGCGCCTGCGAAGAAGGCAGCGGCACATTTGGCGTTTACGGCTTGCAAAACTACGTCAACAACCTGGTCAATCTCACCAACCTCAATAAAACCATCGAGATTTACCAGACCGAAACCGAAGCCGTCCATTAGGCCGACAAGTCGGCTTTAGATAGGGGCAGTAGGTTTTTCTGTCATTCCCGCGCAGGTGGGCAGCAAGCTGGCTTTAGTTAAGGGCTGGTGAGTATCCCTGTGATTCCCGCCTTCGCGGGAATCCATTATTAAGAAAAGCGTTAATAAGTCTGAACAATGGATTATAGTGTTTCTGCGATGAATGGATTCCCGCCTTCGCGGGAATGACAAAGCATCAGGCGAACATAGAGAGGGGAAAACGATTAGGATATATTTGAACGAAAGTTTACGCTGGAGAGCTACTCTTCCTCGATGGGCAGTACGAGCGTGAGTGGTTGTTCTAAGATAATGGTCCAGTGTTCGCCGGGTAAAAAGTCGATCTGAGCGCCCATCGCGCGAGGGCCGCCAAAGACGATGCGGTTGTACTCGCCGATGCCCCAGACGCGCTGGGTGGACAGCATGGGCTTGGTGCCGGGCGTCACTTTGCCGCCCCAGATATGCTCCGGGTGTTCGGTGCGTACATGGGTCTCCAGGGGTAGCTTTTCGCCGTTATCCAGCATGATTTCCGTAAAGCGGATGCCGAGGATGGCATCTCTGCCCTGGATGGCGGGATCCAGTCTTGAGATGATGCCGTTAAAACGCGTGTTTTTAGACAGGATTAAGCGGTTGCCCAGGTACAGGTTCTTGGTCATAATCCCTTCAACCGGGTCGTTGGGCTGATTAACGCCGGTGTTGATGGGTGTCTGTAGCAAAATTTGCAGCGCAGTGCCGCTGGCGAGCGTATAGCGCGTAAAGCGCGGGTCGGACTCATCCCGCACGACAGGCGGCGAAACGGCAGGCGTATTGACGGGCGGCGTGGCGGATAAGGCCCCGCCAATCAGCAAGCAGCTTGTGATGGTTGAAAGCAGTACCCAGTGGGTGCGCATGGCCGTCTCCAAATGGCTCTGTTTGCATTGTATGCGATTGTCGGCTTGCTTCAAACCTGTGGGTGGTGGATCTTCAAAGTCTTGGGCCGAAATGGTATCCTGAGGGGCATGAGTCAGACTGCGTTTTTCAACGAACATCCCCTGCCTGTTTTTGAGTTTCTGTCATCCGATTCCAAACGGCAGTTGGAGCTGTACCTGCTGAACGGCAACACGGCGTTCAAGCAAAAGCGCCTGCTGGAATTTTTCAAGACGCTGGACTGGCTGGGCCCGGATGAGATGACGGATGCGCGCCTGCTGCAAAAACTGCAACCCACGCTTCAGCGTCGGTTGCAGCGGGAAATTCGCGAATACCATGCGCAAAAAGCGCTGAACCGCTCGATGTCCTCGGAGAAGCGGGAAGAGTACCGTCTACGGGTATTCGAGTATTTCCGCATTAAAATGCCCTCATCCGACAAAGCCTTGTTGGAAAGTTTGCGGGATTTCGAACTGGACCTGACGGGGCGTGATGTGAACTGGCGGCATTATTTTACGCTGGATTCCTTCAAGAAAATCGATGCGTTTATTCAGGCCAGCCATGCCGAGCGGCAAGCGCTGTTTGCGCGCTTTAAAAAAGATGTGGAAACGTACCAGAAAAATTACGAGAAAATTCATCAGGCCCAATATGCCCGTGCTTGCGATCAGCCTTTCACTTTTGATGACTGGTGCGACATGATGGGCGATGAAGCGCCGCGTACTGCCAGCAATGGAAAGCAGAACAACAAACGGTACGCCACAGCGTCCCCGCAAAATGCGGTGTATCAGGCCTGTCAAATTTTAGAGGTTAGTGCGTCCGCATCCCGCGATGAGGTGAAAAAGCAGTTTCGCAAGCTCACGTTGCAGCACCATCCCGACTTGCCCAATGGCAGCGAAGAAAAAATGAAAGCAATCGTTGGAGCCTATCAAGAGATCCAGCGTTATTGGAGTACTCTTTTGTAATTTTTTGTGTGTAATGTTTGCTTCATCTTTCATGTTGCACAATCGGTTCTGCATATAATGATGCTATTGATCAGGAGAGAGAGTTTTTGCGGTATTCGTTCGAGAGTTGGGCTGGCATGAACGGTAATGCTGCGTCGTCAGCGTCCGGGCAGTCGTTTCCGTTTACGGAAGACTTACAGGAATTGGAAGAGAGCTTGTCCATGCGCTTTGGCGAGGTGATGGGCAACTACCGGCGCGAAGCGGAAATGGCAGAGGATACGGCTGAGGCATCCGATCCGACCCTGGCGGATAACGCCCGTTGGGATGAGTTGGCTCAACAAGTTGCCGAGCATGTGCTTTCTTATTTGTCCGAAGTGCAGCATCCGTTGCGCAAGGAACTGGAAAAAACCCGCCTCGAAGCGGACGAATATTATCGCGACAACAAGGCCATGGCGGCGCAGATCCGTCAGTTGATGGCCGAGAAAGAACACTTGCAGCGCGCATTATCGCTTTACGAGTTTGAAGTGGCGCGCTATCGTGGTGTGCTTGGCAACCTTTACGTCAAACTTTAAAACGGCGCTAAAAACGTTTAAGCTGGCATCTGTCCAAAAGGGCGGACGTAGCCGGTAATTTTCGGATCGTTCAAATCACGCACCCGTTCCCGAACCGAATTATTACTGTTGCCGTCAATCGTGTGCACTTTGCCGTTCTCGACTTTGGTGACAATGGCGCAGTGCGATATGCCGTTTTGCAGGATAATCACATCACCGGGCTGAGGACTTTGGCAACCGCTGGCAAAATAACGTCCGTTCTGTTCGCCCCAGTTGCGAATGCCGGATACGGACGCGCCATGTTTCCAGGGTGCGCCGCCGGTTTGGTCAAACGCATTGGTGACAAAACTGGCGCACCACGGAATATCCTGCCCGTTGGTGTAGCTGAGGATCGTATCCGGGTTTTTGGCCTCGCAGATTCCGTTTTGGGACAGCGCCCATTGAATGACGGCATTCTCGCGCGAGCCGGGAGCACCGCTGTTTGGCGTTGAGGTGCAGGGTGGTTCCGGTGCGCATGGATCTTGTCCAAAACTGCTCAGGCTGGGCAACGCTTGCGGATTTTGTGGCAAGTTTTGAATGTTGTTATTGGGCATAGGCCCGCAGGCGGGATTTTGCGCTTGTTGCTGTTGCGCGGCTTGCTGCATCAGCACCAGCGAAAACAGCGTGGTGATCATCATTTGCAGATGTTGTAACAACTGCATGGCCGATTGATTACAGCCGCCCTGGCTGAACATCATGGGGTCCATGCCCGGTGTCGGTATGGCGCCAAAATAAGGCGTGTTGTCACAATATCCACCGGGTCCCGGCGGACAGGCGTTGCCCGGATAAGGCGGCCAATTTGGAACGCCATTTCCGTACGGCGGAAAATAAGGCATATTACTACACACTCCCAATACCTACCAATACAAATAAAAACGATTGATCATTCGGATTTGATCAAATGCGTGCAATTGTTGCCGTTTGTTGAGAACTGGTAGGCATTGCAATGAAAAAGCGAAGAAAAAAAGAAAGGTATCCGCGAGGGATACCTGTTTGAAGAGAGAGCTAAAGTGAACAAGAGAGTTGAGAAAAAACCATCAAAACTTGTGAGAAAAATGGGTGTCTGCATGCGGCGGCAAGCCAGCCTTTTGGGCATCAGCCAATTTTCAAACGATGGGTTTGCAAAGGTTTAAAACCGGATTTCAGACAAAATATAGACTCAGACAAAATGATGATGAAAAGCCTTGTTTGGTGTGGGTCAATTGCTGTCAGCAACTCGATGTCCGCAGCCGTATGTCAGCCTTTCTCTGATACCTGTACTCCATCCATCCCAAGTTAGAAACATTCCACTTCCGTAATCTAATAAAAACAAGTTTTTAGAGGGGATTGCTTAGCCCATCAAAACAAGTTGCTTTTTGAGGTTGAAACACACTGGTAGTCTGTACTCCTGGAATGATAACAATCGTTTGCAATTGGAGAAAACAGTGGTTTGAGCGGCTGGCTGGTGGTGCCGATTCAGTCAGATCTCTTTGTATTCTCATTGTGGATGCCGTTCATTTTGGGGATAATACATTCACCGTCCCCACCCGAAACCCGGCGATAGACTAATGAGCTTGTTGCTGACGGAAAAACCGGCCGCCCTTCCGCTCAAACCGCTGGCCTGTAAGAAGAAAAGCACGACCTTCCCTGAACGGGTCTGGGAAATGTTGGCCTGCTTCCGTTCCATTCATCTGGCCATCGTATTGCTGTCGTTGCTGGCCCTGGCCACCTTGGCCGGAGTCTTGCTGCCGCAGGAAGGGTTGGTGGATCTGAGCCAAATCAAGCGTGATTTCGGTCCCAATTTTCGGATGATGAAGGCGATGGGCCTGTTTAGCGTGTATTCGTCCTACTGGTTTATCGCGCTGGAAGTCCTGTTTTTCTTTAATCTGCTGTTTGGCAGTTTCCAGTGGCTCAAGCCCGCGTTTTTGGCGGCCACGCGCAAAACGTTTTGCGGACCGGAGCATATCCAGGCCTCCCCGCATCGCTTGTCGTTTGACAGCGGGCAATCGTTGGGCGAGGTGACCCGGCTGGTTTCCGAGACGTTGAAGAGACGCAGATACAGGCTGCATACGGCCAAGGGCAAAACGGAAGGCTCCATTTTAATGTATGCCAGCAAAGGCAATTTCAGTCGCCTTGGGCCGGTGGTGGCGCATTTTGGTATCTTGATGATGCTGGTGGCGGGTGTATTAGGCGTGTTTACAGGTTTCAAGGCGCAAAAGCTGGCGGTGCCGGGGCAGACTTTCCAGATACAAGACGCCGAGATGTTCAGGCCGAACGTGGATGAGTCGGTCTGGCTGGGGTCGGTGCCGGAGTGGAAAATTCGGGTCAACGATTTTCGGATTGAGTACTATGAGCCGGGGGAAACGCCTGCGCCCAATTTGTCCGGCCCGATGGCGGTGGCCAGGCAGTATTACGCCGATCTCTCCGTGTTGGATACCAATGGCAAAGAAATAAAACGCGAGACGATTTCCGTCAACCATCCAATGGTTGTGGGGGATACGGCGATTTATCAGGCCAGCTTCAACCCCACGGGCAAACTGTTTATCGAAATTGACGGCCAACAGCGCAAGATTGACGTGAATACCGAATTTATGAACCGCCCGGTCAGCTTTACCGAGTTACCCAACGGCAAGACGCTGATGGTGTTTCCGTTTTTCGTGCAGCAAGATCCCAATGTGACGCGCAACTACGCGGTGTTTTTCCTGCGGGATGACAAGGGCTTTGTGGGCGCCAAACCCGGAAAGATGCCACCCAACCTGCGATTGTTGGAAGGACAGTCGGGAGAGCTTTCCGGCATGCGTTTCCAATACATCAAGCCCGAGATTGCCACCGGCCTGCAAATCAAAAAAGGGCCGGAGGTGCCGTGGATGTACCTGTCGTACGTCATCATCATTTTAGGCACCATTATGTGCATCTTTTCCCAGCGCCGCCTCTGGCTGGCTATTACCGATGGCGATGCGGGACGGCGGGTCCAGGTTTTGTATAAGACCAACAAGGCCCGGCTCAGCTTTATGAAAGAATTGCAGCACCTGCAAGCGGAATTGAAGACAGGCCTCAAACGGCCCGAAGCGACTTGAAAACGAGGTAAACCCACTGATGAGCGAAACGAACTGGTACTATACGGCACTCACATTACTGGCGGTCAGCCTGATTTTTTACCTGCTGCATGCCGTGCGTCCCAAAACATTGTTTCGTGAAGGCGGCTGGGGCGCCATGCTGCTGTCGGCGCTGTGCCTGATTGTGTCGCTGATTGTGCGTTCCCTGCATGCCGAATACTTCGCGCTCTCCAACATGTACGAATCGTTGATGACGGTGTCGATTGGCATCCAGTTGGCCTTTGTTGTGCTGGATCGCTGGTTTAAATTACGCACACTGGGTTTGCCGGTGGCTGTTTTGCTGATGATTTCCCTGTTCTACAACCTGACGCTGCCCACCGAGATTCATCCGTTGCAGCCCGCCTTGCAAAGCTATTGGCGCAGCATTCACGTGCCGGTCATTTTGCTGTCGTATGCGTTGTTTACGCTGGCGTTTCTGAGTTCGCTGGTGTTTCTGATCAAGGATTTCTTCTCCGGACGAAGCGACTCCAATGCGTCCCGTGGTGGCGGACAAGCGCGCTTAATGCCTGCGGTGGCGGGTGTCGAAGGCCCGGTGTTGGCGATGGACAGTGACGATCCGTTGAGCCTGGAGCTGGATCTGCTGGAGGACAAGGCGAACGTCTACGATGAAATTACGTATCGCTGCGTGGCGTTCGGTTTTCCGCTGCTGACGCTGGGGATTATCCTGGGCGGCATGTGGGCCAACGAAGCCTGGGGCAACTACTGGAGCTGGGACCCGAAAGAATCGATGAGCCTGGTCACCTTGCTGGGTTACGGGGTGTACCTGCACATGCGGGTTAACGGCGAGCATGCCCAACGCACACTGGCCTGGGTTTCCGTCACAGGGTTTGTGCTGATGCTGGTGACCTACTTTGGTGTGAACCTGATGGGTGTTGGCTTGCACTCCTACGGTAAAATCGGCTAAGTCCAGATCATAATAGGCGAGCTTGTATCCGGGGCCGTTCCCTTCTTCGATTAACCCCATCCGTAAAGCGCCTGTCGTCGCTAACGGCTGGACCCCTCCCTGCCTTTTAAATACACCGGATGGGTTAGGAGGAGGACAGGCGGCAATGGTACAATACTCGTAGTTGGGAAAGTGGACGGGGAAGACGCACGTGAGCGGATTCGGTCAGCGATGGGAGACAAGCATCCGTTTTTGCCGACGGCTCGGTGGGCGCTGGCTGTTGCCTGCCTTGTCTTTTGGGCTGCTGACAGGCTTTATAGGGCCGGTCGAAGCCAATCCCATGTTCTCCGGGGTCACCGGTATCGAGGCGCGAGCCGGGCAATCCGGCGTCGAGCAGGTGATTGAGTTTAAGGCGGATATGCCGTTTCGTTACCAGATGCAGTTGGTCAACGAAAACCAAGTTGTCTTGCGACTGTATAATGCCCGTCTGGCCGATGGTTTGCTGGGAGCGAAAGGCGAGGTTCATATCCAGCCCGGTGGGGCGATAGAAAGCGCTGTGTTGGGCGTGCCGGATCGCAGGCACTTGCTGGACGAGGAGTACCAGGAAATTATTTTGAAAGGTTCGGGCCTGGGCAGCCGGAAGATTCGGATTGTGGGCGCGGATGAGTTGGCGGTGTTGCCGTCTCAGCCGAAGCCGAACCAAGTGGCGATGCAAACGCCAGAAGCCTTTTCGCTCAAATCATCGCCCGAAAAAACGATGACTGCGCCCGCGCAGAGCGTAAAATCCGCCAATGCGGAGACTGGCAAGCCGTCAAAACAGCAGAAACCCAAAGTGCTTTTCCCCAATCTGGACGCCATGAATACAACGCCTTCCAGCTTTCAAAAACCGGAACTGGCGGATGCGGCTGATGATCGGGAGTCGATGAGTTTGCTGGCGCTCGGTCAGTCGGAACCAGTGAAACCGAAGCCTGCTTTGTCGCAGCCTCGCATCGATTT
The DNA here is from genome assembly GCA_964643815.1 of uncultured Vampirovibrionales bacterium. Taxonomy (GTDB): domain Bacteria; phylum Cyanobacteriota; class Vampirovibrionia; order Vampirovibrionales; family Vampirovibrionaceae; genus CAZXUP01. The sequence continues at coordinate 1,137 of CAZXUP010000045.1, read as the reverse complement.
GGAAGACAATCCTGCCTCCTTGCGGCGGGAGTTACCGAAACCGGCGACTCGACCTGCAGCAGCGCAAACCTCGGCGGTACAAACTTCAGCAATGAACGGGCCTCAAATTGCGTCTATTGCCAATGTCCCCGGACGGCGGTTTTCAGCGCAAACACCAAGCCAGGCTCCCGTTTCAATTGCGATGCCGCCCGCGCAAGGCGCCCAGTTTCCCGCACCTTCCTTGGAGGCACCCTGGTATGGCGGCCATCCGCTGGAATCCGCAGAATGGCAGAGGACCGCTCAAACTGTTGATGGGCTGAACCAGCCGCAAGAACCTCCCGCAGAGATGACTGTGCCAGAACCTGAGTATCAGGTGTTGATGCCGATCCCGCGGTATCGGGGCGGCGCTGCGCCCATCCGGGCGGTGACGCTCAACGAGCGTGGCCAGCCGATACAGATTAAGCCGAAAAACGCGGCGATGGTGGAGTATGACATCGATTCGGAGAAGACTGCAATCAATGGCGGTTTCAATACGTTGTTCCAGGCGGAATCCGATTCCAAGCAAACCGTCAGCCGTCTGATGGACAACGCGGTAACGCATTATCGCAGCAACCGTCTGGATCAGGCCTTGTCTGAAATCCAGGAAGCCCTGACGCTGGATGACGCCAACGCCGATTTGTACGCTGCGTTGGCCGAAATTCAGATTAAGCTTGCGCGCCTGATGGAGGCGGAGAAGGCTTATCATAAGGCCAATATGCTTTCCCATGGCAAATACGATCATCGCTATGCCCAGGTGTTGGTCTTGGGAGGCAAGCGCGAAGAGGCCGTCCGTGTGCTGGAGGCGGGCTACCATAGCAGCCCTCGCAAAGCCGAAGTGGCCTATCTGCTTGGCACGTTATACGAGGAATTGGGCCGAACGGAGAAGGCATTGACCTATCTCAAGCAGTCGGCTGCCATGCAGCCGGACTCTGCGGATATCCAGTACAATCTGGGGTTGGCGTATGAATTGTCCGGTGATATCAACACGGCCAAGATGCACTATAAGAAGGCGCTCAGCCTGAATCCATCCGCTTACGAGGCGGCGAAGGCCCTGGAACGTGTCCAGCAATAAGACCGATGCGGTGCTGACGATGAACAGGACAGAGCCTGGGGAAATTA
>CAZXUP010000044.1:1338-13639 GCA_964643815.1 uncultured Vampirovibrionales bacterium | reverse complement strand
TTGGGCGATGTACTGGAACAATTGGTGACGAGTGAGGTAAAAACAAGGCGGGACAATATTCCCGCTTTTTTCTTTTGGTGGCCTATGTTGGATGTAACAATGCCGATACAAACCGCAATCTTTCTGCCTTCTATGTTTTTATTTTGATAAGTGAAGGTAGTGCTAGCAGTAAGAGGGGTATCGATTTGTCAGTCAATTTCAATCCGAATGGATCGCAAAACGCATTTAAGCTTCAGGGCGCTCAAAACGCGCAACAAGTTCAATTTCAACGCCAGCAACAGACAGCCGGTGAAGCCGGTGGTGGTGCGCAAGCCAGTGCAGCAGCCTTACAACGGTTTGCAAGCACTCAAGCCACTCAAAAACCGCAAGGCGTCGATGGATTAGGCGGTGCGGCAGCGAGCGCAGCCGGGCAGAGCCGTGGCTTACAACAAGCGCAAGGTCCTCAAGTCGCTCAAGCTCCCCAAAAACCGCAAGGCCTAGAAGGCGTGAGCGGCAATCTCAACCGGCCTAGCCCGGCTGAAGGGGTCGGTAGACGCTTGAACTTCAGCGCTTAGACGCATTGGCAACCGTCATCCAGTAAACGGGAAAGCCTGATTGGTAGGCTTCCAGCATATTTTATCGGGTTTTTATCTGTCGAGAGAGTTAGAGAGAGAAGGAGTAGTAACGATGAGTACAGGTATTGGTGCTATTAACGCGGCAAGTCCCAGAATACTGAAGGGGTCTATTGCCAGAATGAAGAAGGCTGGACAAGCAGGCGCTGAAATCCAAAACGGCCAACAGGCAGGGGCCAAACAAGACGTATTTGGCGGTGGCTTCCTGTCACCGAAAGCAAAAACCAATGCAGCCAATCTCGGCTCGCAGATGAACTTCAACGCTTAACGCACTGCAATCGTATCGATAAAACTTAAGACAACCCGCAAGACTCTGTGTAGAACGCTTGCGGGTTGTTTTTAACGGATTTTCTATTGATTTGAAACGTTCAGGGCATCAGACTGGTCGCCAATGTACAGGCAAATAGCAATTTTGCTCGAATTTTTGTTTTTATTTAAAAGGACTCAGGATAGAGAGAGGGCACATAATATGACAGCTATTAACGCGACTGGGTTAACAAACAGACCCAGAATCCCAAAGAACCAATTTGGAAGATTAGGACCGGCAGCTCACGCCAAAGCACCGCAACAGAGTGCGCCAAAACCGGACGTGTTTGGTGGCGGTTTCTTATCGCCGCAAGCAAAAGCAGGCGCCAGTGCCACAAGCAGCGGTTTGAATCTGCAAGCGTAAGCATTCACAGTCGTGATAAGATGACTCGGGAGATCCTGCACAGGACTCCCGTTTTGTCTTTCATAGGCTTGTTTCATGTCGCGTGAGTTGGACATTATCAATCTGGTCGGCCAGTTCACACAGAACCCGGACGTTTTAAGCGATGACGCCTTTTTTGAAGCCGACACGCACCGGATTTACACCACCGACATGCTCGTGGAAGGCCATCACTTTGATCTCAGCTATTTCTCCCCGGAAGATCTCGGCTGGAAAGCCGCAGCCGTCAACCTAAGCGACATTGCCGGGATGGGGGGAGCCTCCAAATACTTGCTGGTGTCGCTCGGCCTGCCCGATGCTATCGATTTGCAATGGGTCAAAGCCTTTTATCAAGGGTTTCAAGGGGTTTGTCAAATTGCCGGTGGCAGTCTTATCGGTGGTGACACCGTCGGCAGTGATCGGGTTGTCGTCAACGTCACCGCTATCGGCGAATGCCTGGTAAATCATGCCATTGGACGCCGAAACCAGGCGCAAGCAGGCGATTTCATCGTCACAACGGGTTATCATGGCCTCAGCCAGGTGGGATTGTCGACCCTGCAAGCAAACGAATCCGGTTATCTGGCTGGCAAAGCGGCGCATCTTCGGCCACAACCCCGTATCCAGGAAGGCTTGCTGCTCTCAAAACAATATCAACACTACGCGCTGATGGACAGCAGCGACGGACTGGCGGATGCCTTGCTGAAAATTGCCCAGGCCAGCGGACAGACCCTGGTGGTGGATGCCGCCAAAATTCCGGTTCATCCCGAGGTTACGGCTTATGCGGCCAAGCAAAACGCAGACCCCATGCAGATTGTGCTTTATGGCGGCGAGGATTTTCAGTTGGTGGCGACGCTGCCGGATGTCCCGGACAATTTGCTGGCCCACGTGCATATCATCGGACGAGTCGAGGCCAGGGACGATGAGCCAGACAGCCCACCCGGAGCTTGGCTGAACCGCAACGGGCAACGGGAAGCCCTGCAACTGGAAAAAACGTATCAGCATTTTGGAGCGTCACACCCATGAGCGCCGATGGTAAGATATGGGCGATCGTACCGGCAGGCGGCAGCGGCAGCCGCTTTTCAGATACCCAGGACAAACTGCTGGCCAACCTACAGGGCGTTCCGGTTCTGATTCGCACGCTGCAAGCCCTGCTTGGCGTTAACAACCTGTGCGGCATTATCGTTTCGGCCAGCGCGAACAACCTGGAGCGCTATCAACAGCTCATCACCCACCATCTGCCCGATGCGCCCATCCGGTTTGTGGAAGGCGGGACAGACCGCCGCGCTTCGGTTTTTAACGGGCTGAACGCATTACCGGAAGGCGACATGATCGTGATCATTCATGATGCCGCCCGCCCGTTGATACGAGCCGCCGTGGTCGAGCAGGCACTGGAAAGTATCAGGCAAGGCGCTGCCGGTGCGGTGGTGGCCGTCCCGATTCATGATACCGTCAAGCAAACCAACCCGGACAGCCCGAAAATCGGCAAGACACTGGACCGAAGCACCCTATGGCGCGCGCAGACACCGCAGGTATTTTGGAAACAACCGCTTCTACAAGCGCATCAGCAAGTGTCCCCAGACACACCCATCACGGATGACGCCCAATTGATGGAACGAACGGGCGTGGGACCTGTCGTGATTATCTCCGGCGATGAAAGCAACCTCAAAATTACGGGGCCGAATGACATTCGGCTGGCAGAAGCCTGGTTAGCGTTATAAAAAATGATGGTCAGCGTCCGTCCAGCAATCAGGCAAACGGCCCACGGCTTATCAATGCTTGAAAGCAAACGGCATGCACCTGCTATAATAGCCCGGTAGAGCGTCGGCAGGATCTGAATTATGCTTTCATTCGTCAAGGGCAGCCTGGTTGCCAAAGCGTCAGAATCCCCTCGGGGAGCGTATTTTCTGGTCGATGTGCACGGTATGGGCTTTGAAGTGCTGAGCAGCCAGCGCTCGATTGAAAGCAGCGCCCCCGTGGGCAGCGATGTGCAACTGTTTACCACCCTGATTGTGCGCGAAGACGCCATGTTTCTGGTGGGTTTCAACTCCAAAGAAGAACGCGACCTCTTCAACATCCTGCAAAGCGCCTCCGGCGTCGGCGTAAAAGTCGCTCTGGCCCTGCTATCGGCATTGTCGGTTTCCGAAATCGCCCAGGCGGTGGTTTCCGGCAACCATGCGGTATTAACCAAAGCCAAGGGCGTCGGCAGCAAGCTGGCCCAAAAGATGACCCTGGAGTTGAAAGAAAAAATGACCCACTGGCGCTCGGTGGACATCATCAGCCCCGTTCATCAACGGGGAGAAACCAACAGTAAACGTTCCCAGGCGCTGCTGGAGGCCGAATCCGTGTTGCTGTCCCTGGGTTATCAGCCGGACGAAATTGCCCGCAGCTTCCAGGCATTGGAAAACACCGAAACCACCGCATCCTCCGAGGAGATTCTACGCGAATCACTGCGCTGGCTGGCCCAGTCGGTATAACGCAAAGCATTCACTCCGCCCTAAACTTTTCGCCCTGAGAGCCGATAAAACAAATGGCCGCGAGCGAGAAAACGGGCAAGTTATGTCTTACGAAGAGGCACGCAAAACCCAAAATCCGGTGAATTACTCCCCGGATCATGTTGTATCGCCCGAAAACCGGCAAGCCAGCAAGCAGATAGACGCTGAGAAAGAGCAGTACAACTACTACTACAACCGTATTTATCCGCTACTCAAGGACGGTCGCATTGATTTTGAGCTTGTAGCCTACAAAACCAAGCAAAAAGAGCGCCGAATCCGGGAAACACTCATGTTCAGGCTAACTTCTGGCGAGGTCCTGCAGCTATTTGGCAGGCGGGAAGGGTTTTGTTACGTTTGCAGCGAGCGCCTAAGCACCGCTACCAACAAAGAACCCATCTGCCTGGCCTGTTTACAGGGCATTGATACAGCGATCCAGGAATCGCAACCGCAAGAAGCAGTCACGTCAAAATCATTGGCGGACCTGATATTCGATCCGGCACGCAATGGTGATGAACTGCCTGGTACACGAAGCTCCACGCCAGCACTCACGCCTTTCATCGGGAACAAGGACGTGAAAGCAATCGAAAACGAGCCTCCCCTGTGCATTAACGGCAGAAATTTTGTCCCGGCAGAGCAATATCAAGCTGTTTTGAACGAGTTGAACCGTTACCGGGCTGCCTATGATCAACAGCTCAACCTGTCAGGCCAAACCCTGCCGGACACTGAAAACCTCTCTAAGACAGAGGAAACCACTACCGCCGACCAGGCAAGTTCAGTCTTGCCACCCTCGGCAGAAGAAATCGAAACGCTGTTAGGCTCTACAGAAGAGCAGCCGGAACCTGATGTGAATTTTCTCGGGATCTTGAGTCTGGATGACCAGGAGCTTCCCTGGGATAGCGAGTCCGCCTTGAATGAACTCTTGTCCAACCAGCCCATCCGCCAATTTGGTTTCCTCCGTTTGAAATCCCGGATCTGAGAATACGAGTTACACCGAGACCTACGATGAGCATTGCCAACTGCACCCGATGCCGCAAGCCTTTCCAGCGGAAGAAAAGTCCGCTGTGTCCGAAGTGCGATATCGACGTGAAAATCCACGTCAGCCATATTTATAACTTCGTACAGAAAAACCCGCAGATGAGCCTGCAAGAAATTTCCACACACTGCAACATTCCGCTCAAGGAGGTTGAAGAGCTGTTTTTTGCCGGAAAACTCGGCATCGCAACGCAAGATATCGTTTATCAGTGCCAGGGGTGCAGCTGCGAATTGAACGCCCAAATGCGCGGCGGACGCTTCTGCCCGAACTGCCTGGGCAAACTCGAAGCGGAAATGGCTTACGTTCACAGTCTTAAAGCTGAAAAACCCGAAAAAAGCCCTTCTCCCAAACGTTTGCCGTCATCGGAAACATATCTCAGGGAACTACAAGCAGTCGAGCCTGCAAAAGCAGAACCCGTAAGCACAGAGTCTTACGGGTTCACTCGAATATCTGAACAGGATGTCTGAAACCTCGTTTAGGAAACGAGCGGGACAATACTGACCTTGGTTGAGGTCTTGCGATAACGCTCAAATTTCACGAAGCCAGGCGACAGGGCAAACAGGGTGTCATCCCCGCCACGGCCCACGTTTGTACCCGGATGGAACTTGGTGCCGCGCTGACGAATCAGGATTTCACCAGCGTTTACTTTCTGACCGCCAAAACGCTTGACGCCAAGCCGTTTAGCCTCGCTATCGCGTCCGTTCCTTGTTGAACCTACACCTTTCTTATGAGCCATGACATTGTTCTCCGGTCATTCAATCTTTGATGATTTATGCTTCGCTATCTGAATTCTCAGCCTTGGGTTCTGCCTTGGCCTTGGTTGTTTTGGCAGCAGGCTTCTTGGTTTCCGCTTTTGGCGCTTTTTCTGCTGCTTCAGCTTTCTTGGCAGGGGCTTTTTTCGGTTCGGCTACTGCAGCAGCCTTGGCCGGTTGGGCTTTCTTGCCCGGAAAATCAACCACTTCAATCTGAAGCTGGGTGTAATCCTGACGGTGGCCGTTTTTGCGGCGGTAGCCTTTTTTGCAGCGCATTTTGTAAACCAGGATTTTCGGTCCACGGGCATGCTTCAACACTTTGGCGCGAACAACGGCGCCATCCACGTAGGGTGCGCCAACCAGGGATTCGGCGCCATCCACCACCATCAGCACGTTGCCGATTTCAAACGTTTCATTCTCTTCCTTGCCTAGGCGATCAACCGTCACATAGCGGCCTTCTTCAACCTGGTACTGCTTTCCATTGATATCAACGATGGCTAACATTCTGAAAACACCTTTATTTGAGGGTCTAACCGTACGATAAGCGGGATATTGGCGGGGGCCCGGCCAAACAGTCGAATAATACCGACTATTGGAGAACCTAATATAACAACAGCAAAAACCTGTGTCAAATAGTGAAAAACTCTCGTTGTGCGGGCTGGCGAGGCATCAATGCCTGTCACCCGGAAACCGGGGAGTTTGCGACGGCGGAGCGATGAGGCCCCGCCGTGCAATAACCTTGTTTACACAGTTTTACGTTTCGGGGGCTTAAACAGCGCCCTGGTACTCCAGCGTGATTTTCCGATCGGCGGCAAAAATCGAGACAATCTTGAAACTGTACGTCTCGTTAATGTAGTACTGCCGTCCGCCGTTATCGTAAGCACAATAGGCTTCAACACCCGGCGCCAGCTCGGCCAGAACGCCAGAGCTGAGCAACTTGGAGATACGGCCCGGCAGGATTTCGCCCACCTGGAATTGCTCGTTGACGGTTTGCCACGGATCGGGCTGCAAGCGCTTGAGACTGAGGCTGATGCGCTGCAACTCGCGGTCCACGGTGAGAACACGCACGGTAACGCGCTCGCCGAGGGTCAACACTTCAGACGGGTGCTGAATCCGCCGCCAGGTGATTTCAGACAGCGGCAGCAAGCCGTCAATACCGTTGATATCGACAAAGACGCCGAAATCGGTGATCTTCACGATTTCGCCTTCCACGATATCGCCTTCGTTCAGCTTGCCGATGGTTTCGGCGCGCATCATCGCTTTTTGCTCGAAGACGGCTTCACGGTGGCTGAGAATCAGCTTGTTCTTGTGCTTGTCCACTTCCAGAATCTTGGCGGGCAGGACATCGCCGATGAGATCATGCAGGGTTTTGGCGACACGCAACTGGCTGGCTGGAATAAAGCCCTTGAAGCCCATAATGTTAACGATAACGCCGCCCTTGGTGGTACCGGTAACCGTGGTTTCAACAATTTCGCGGCTTTCGCGCAGTTCTAACAGACGATCCCAGTTTTTCCACATGTTGACGCGACGCACCGACAGCGTGTAGTGAGGGCGGGTTTCATCATTTCCATCCTGCGCGTTCAGCAGGAAAAACTCGGTGCACTGGCCAACCTGGTAGCTGTTTTTCAGCTCATCCAGGTTATAGCAACCCGGAATTTCCTTCATGGGAACAAAACCTTCGGACTTGCCGCCGATATCGACAGTCAAACCATCTTTTTCCAGTTTCAAGACTTCACCCACCAGAATGTTGCCGGGTTTAAAGTCTGTCTCGAAACTTTTCTCCAGAAGGCTGGCGAAGCTCTGCCGCATTTCCTCGGAGGTTTCCATTAACGTTGTCATTCCCACGTTTGAATTCCTTTCTTACCGTTGTAGATTGCTAAACAATAACGTATTTACAGTTTCCGGAGATGCTCCAGACCTGGTTTATAAGCGCTGGAGATACTCCAGCACTTCCTCGATCAACCAATCCGGCGTGGAAGCACCGGCGGTGACCCCAATAACGTCCGCTTTTTGCAGCGCGTCACATCCTTCAAGCTCTTTGTAGGTTTCGATATGAATCGTTTCCGTGCCTTCGGCCCGGCAAATTTCCGCCAGATGCGTGGTGTTGGAGCTGTTTTTTCCACCGATGACCACCATAAACTGCACTTTCCCAGCCAGTTCCAGGGCGGAATTTTGCCGAAAATAAGTGGCCGGGCAGATGGTGTTGAACACTTTCAGCTCTTTGGCCACTTTGGAAAGCTCTTTGACCATCTCAAAAAAGTTTTCTTCCAACTGGGTGGTTTGCGAGACCACGCCAATCCGGCGTCGGGGCAAATCTTGCAGCTTGGCAGGGATATCCTCGATCTTGTTAATCGCGACAATACGGCCACTTCCACCCGTATTTTCCGGTGAGTTACCAGCGGCTACACGCTCGGAATGCGCCTTGATGCCAATGACCTCGGGATGCTCGTCTTTTCCGACAATCACCACCGTATAACCTTCTTCCGCCAACTGAATCGCCTTGTTCTGGACCAACCGGACATCCGGGCAAGTGGCATCAGAGACATCAATCCCCTTTTCCAGCGCCTGTTCCACCATCTGGGGCGGCGCGCCGTGGGTGCGAATCACACATACGCTGCCCGGCGGCACTTCATCGAGAGAGTTGACCGTCCGGATACTTTTGGAATCAAGGTGATCGATGACCTGCTGGTTATGAATGAGTTGCCCCAACACATACACCGGCTTCCCGGTCGTCGTTTTTGCGTTCTCTCCAACCGCCAGCGTCTTATCGACCGCTTTTTGAACACCATGACAAAAGCCGGAGTGCTCTGCCACCAGAATGGTTTTTGGCTTGCCCTGTCTTTCGATGACCGAGGTATTGTTATCCAAGCGCGGATACGAGCCTTTCTTTGAGGGTTTTCCCACATCCTGTCCGGTTGTTCGTCAGAGACTTCCCATACAATCGGATGACTGGGATCGGCATTTCTGCTCCTTAATATGTATTACAAAAGCCCGTCGAAAATCAACCCTTCTTGGGAAACCGACGCCAAAACCAAATGCTATAATGCGTTTATCGGTGATCAATGAGGAAGCCTGTCTTGAGCGGCATTACCACCCGGAGAAGCTCGTCCGAGGATATTTTCTCATCGGAATTGGACGAGATGCTCCATCGTTATCTCATTTCCGAACTGGACAAACAGAGCAAAGACAAGCTGCGCGATCAAATCGTCGCGAGGGTCATGCCGTATGTCAAAAAAATTGCGCACGGACTGGCCCGCCGTAGCACCGATCCGGTGGAAGACCTCATCCAGGTCGGCAATATCGGCCTGATCAAGGCCGTCGATAAGTTTAACCCGCTGGTGGGCAGCAGCTTCAAGACCTACGCCACTTATTTTATTACCGGCGAAATCCGCCACTACCTGCGCGACAAAACCTCAATGATTAAGGCGCCGCGCCAGATGTACGAGCTGTATTACCGCATCAACCAGATTGTCCACAAGCTGGCCGAACAACTGGGCCGCACGCCCACCGATCTCGAAATTGCCGAAGAGCTGCAATGCCCCGTCAACAAAGTGACTCAGGCGCAGGATATCGAGCGCCGCCGCTTGCCGGTTTCGCTGGATCAGTTTCTGGTGAACGACGGCGGCGGCAGCGAAACGATTTATATGGAACGTCTGGTCGACCAAAGCCAGAGCGAGGTGATTGAGACCCGCGAAAACAAAATGGTGCTTGAGCGCGCCTTGCATTCGCTGAAAGCCGAACTGCGCGATGTCGTACGAATGACCTACTACGAAGACATGAGCCAGACCGAGATTGCCGAGCGCCTGGGCATTTCGCAGATGCAGGTCAGCCGTCGCCTACGCAAGGCGCTGGAGTTGCTATCCAAAAACCTGGAAACCGATAAACCCGCTTAAGCAAATCGGCCCGATAGAATCAAATAGCAAGTCAAATCGGATAGAGAGAGACTATTTTGCCGCCCCTGTTGCTGCCGTCCGTATTACTAGAGGATCCCGCCATCAAGCCCATGATGATGGCTTTCACCTTCGTCGTGGGCCTCTGCATCGGCAGCTTTCTCAACGTGGTCGGCCTGCGCTTTCTGGCCGAAGAATCCATCACCACACAGCCTTCCGCCTGCCCAAAATGCAAAACCGGAATCCGCCCCTACGATAACATTCCTGTTATCAGCTATATCTTGCTGGGTGGCCAGTGCCGCGACTGCAAGGAACCCATCAGCATCCAGTACCCGCTGATTGAGATTTCGACCGGCCTCTTGTTCTGCGTCACCGTCTGGTTTTTTGGCCTCACCTGGCAGACGTTGTTTTTGCTGTTTCTCATTGCAAATTTAGTGGTGATTTTTATCACGGATTTGCGCGAAAGCCTGATTTATCAAATCAACTCACTGTCGCTGATTCCCGCCGGACTGCTCTATAACCTGCTGATGCTGGGCCCCATCAAAACCACCACAGCCGTCAACCTGGGCGTCATGATTGTCCATGTGCCGGACGGGCTGATTTCGGCACTGATTGCGATCGCCATTTCAATCGCATTTTTTGAAGGCATGATCCTGCTCTCGGAGATGGTGTTTGGCACCGAAGGCTTTGGACACGGCGACACCCACCTGATGGCGGGCGCGGGTGCTTACCTTGGCTGGGAGCTGACGGTTTTGGCCCTGATTCTGGGCTTTGTCACCCAGACAATTCCGGCCATCCCCATGCTGGTCATTCAGTGGATTAAAAACAAACAGTGGGTCTCGCTGGGGTCGGGTGCGGTGGCGCTCATCAGCGGAACCATGCCGCTTGTGCTGATGAACCTGCCGATGGATCTTTCGTTGCGCACCGCCTTCAGTTTGGGCAGCATGCTGGTTTCCGTCATTGCGCTGCTGGTTTTTCTCAAGCAGGTCAAAACCGCGCAAACCTATACCTACCTGCCGCTTGGCCCCGCACTGGTGTTGGGCATTCTGACCGCCCTGTTCTGGGGGCAGCCATTGCTGGCAGGGTATCAGGCACTGCTGAAAGGCTAGTTCGGTTTTATAAACAAGCTTTGTTATCTTTGACATTTTTGAGATTTCTGATATCCAGGACAAATACACAAGGGCAATAAATATTCTGTTTGGACTTCATGATGACATAGCAACTTGTCACGACCGTGGGAAGCTGCGATATTGTCTCAATGCATGGGGTTTGAGCACACAATGCAATCTTCGTTTATTCAGTCTCAATTTGGCCAGCCTCGATTTGGGGCTGTCACTTTAACCGAACTCTCCGAGCCCTGCCAAAGCACACCCGGCAAGGCTGGCTTTGCGCTGACCGGCCAGGATGCGCAAGACTACGCAGACTTGTCTTACCGGGAAAAAGGCGGCACCCAGTATGTCACGGTTGTCACCGATGATTTTTACGAAGACGGGCAATGGAAAATTACCGTAAAAAAGCCTGGAGACTGTATCCCAACAGGTGTCGAGTTTAACAACCCGGAAACCAGCCTGCCCAAGCTGGCCCGATTTATCCAGGAAAAAGCGCCCCTTGACACGCCGCAGAAAAACAAACTGCTTGAGAGACTGCAACGCTTCGCCAAAACCCAAAATATCGAACTCCAATACCAGGCGCGCCCATCCGATGACGACACAACCACCAAAATCACCCGACTCTCCGAACCTTGCCAAAACACAGCCGGCAAGGCAAGCTTTGTGCTGAAAGGCAAGACGGCGAACGAGTACGCAGACCTGGCCTATCGTACAAAAGACGATGGCACCCGCTATGTCGAAATCATCACAGACGATTTTCGGGACGAGCAGGGACAGCCGATCATTACAATCAAGAAACCCGGCTCCGGCTTGTCAAGCAACATAGAATACGAGCAAGAAAGCTTTCCTCTGTTGACCCAATTCATCCAGGAAGAAGCGCCCCTTGACGCTCCTCAAAAAAACAAACTGCTTGAAAGACTGGAACGCTTCGCCCGAGTGAAGGACATTGAACTGGCGAAACAACAGGCGGCTCAAGCGCATGAAGCCGCCGCTCCAAGCACAGATATGGTTGCTGCACCGGCTCCAGAAGCATCTCTCGACATTGTTGCAGAGCCCCCGGCAGACACGGTTGTTTTCAACCAGCCAGAATCCGCAGAGATACCAACTTTTATCCCCTTCTCTCCGTCAACGGAAAATCCCTTTGCAGAAGGTCAGGTGGCCCAAGCTTCAAACACGTCCGAACCAGCCGTCAACCCGTTTATTACGGATGACGCCCCAGCCGAGCCTTTAAGCCTGCGAGACAACAAGGAAGAGCTTGCCATTCCCACGGAGGAAAGAAGCGACATCGGTCGTTTGACCAAGGCATTTACCCAGAAGTTTCGCAAGCTCAGGGACAGCCTCCCAACAGAGCAAGCCCCAGATATTGCCGAAGCAAGCGCAGCCGAGTAATTAAAGCTGCACGCGGCCCCGGCGCTCCCGGTTTTGGTGGATGGTATCCACAAAGCGCACCAGGCCGGATTTATACGCCATAATCAGACTGTGCGTGCGCGCGCCGGTTCCAAAATAGTGGACTCCCTTGAGCGTATCACCCGTGGTGATACCGCAAGCGGCAAACACCAATTCATCCGCCGGGGCCAGATCATTGGTGAAATAGACTTTGGTTTCAGAGGGATCGACCCCCATTTTGGTGGCGCGAACTTTCTCTTCCTCGTTGCGCCAACGCAGCCGGGCCTGGATTTCGCCGCCCAGACACTTGACCGCCGCCGCCGTCAATACGGCCTCCGGTGCG
>CAZXUP010000044.1:0-1328 GCA_964643815.1 uncultured Vampirovibrionales bacterium | reverse complement strand
CCGCATGGATGCCACTGCCAATGAGGGCTGAGGACACCGCAGGCATCAAATCGCCGTCACTAATCAGTTTAATCCGCGCCCCTGTTTCCCGGACATCCCGGATTAATTGCTCATGCCGGGGCCGATCCAGGATCACAATCGTCAAATCCTGGATATCACGCTGCAAACTCATCGCCAAAATGCTGAGGTTGTACTTGACCGGCGCGGTGATATCGACCTTGCCCTTGGCATCCGGTCCGACCACCAGCTTTTCCATATAGGTGTCGGGCGCGTGAAACAGCCCGCCCTTGGGCGCCAGCGCCAGCGTGGAGACCGCTCCGGGCAAGCCGTGCGCCACCAGGTTGGTGCCTTCGAGGGGATCGACAGCAATATCGACCTCCGGCATGCCCGGTTCGCACAAGCCTACTTTTTCGCCGATATACAGCATGGGCGCTTCATCACGTTCGCCCTCACCGATGACAATCGTGCCGTTCACCGGCACAGCGCTTAGGTAGCTTCGCATGGCGGTTACCGCCGCTTCGTCCGCATCATCTTTCTTGCCGGTGCCCATCAGGCGACCAGCCGCCAACGAGGCTGCCTCCACAATCCCCAGCACCTCGCGAGACAAAGTCCGCTCGAAGGTATGTTCATTCTGCGTCGAGTCACTCTGAAAACCTGATTCCACCGCTCTGCTCCGTTCCAATGCCAATACGTTGTCCAAATCTTTCATAGGCCCCTCTCCTCCAGTTGAATGCGCCGGTTTGACACCGGGAACACGACGGTGATTTTAGCAAAAAATAACGCCGGGTAAAACACCCCGGCGTTATGATGGTTTATACCTCTACCCGTTATTGCTTTGGATTACCGTGCGCGGCTTAGCGAAACAAGCCGCTGAACAACTGGAGCATCATCTGCAACAATTGGGTCATCAGGTTAAAAAGAGGCGGCTGCTGGCCATTGCCTTGCACCGGCGGGTATACCGGGGGCTGCTGCACAGGCGGCAGATTAGAGCGTAGCTGCACCAGATCGTTGGTGCTGATGGAGTTGGCGTTGCCGTCCAGGCCCGCAATGGCTGCAAAATTATTGTTGAGATAACCCGCCACGCTGCCGTTGGAATCAACCGCAAAAAACTGCTTTTGGCTGTAGCTGACCAGATTGGCCTTGGTTAGTTCACCATTGCGGACGTTTTCGGCGTTTTGAATGTTGAGGAAGCCCTGCAACAGCTCTGCGGGACGGTTGGGTTGTAAAATCTGCCCAAATTGGGTGGGAAACAACACTGCCATGCCAATGTCTCCTAGAACATATCCTGTAAGTTTCGTCATTGGTTGAAGGCAGTCAAGGAGGGATGG
>CAZXUP010000043.1:4358-13719 GCA_964643815.1 uncultured Vampirovibrionales bacterium | reverse complement strand
CATTGGGTGCTTGCAACGTCTGTAAACGCAGCAAGTTTGCTTGCTTGAGAGACTATCTCCTGAAGGCAGATTGTTAAGGGATGTTAGCTGAATGCATTCAATATAAGCTGGGTGCTTTTCGGATAGAAAAACCATCTCTCTTGATGCTTGTTTTCGTCCATTTCAGATATACACCATGCAGCGGAACGCCTAGTGGTGCAAGAGTTTCACGCAATCCAAGCTTTTAAAATGTTTTTATTTCTATACTGAGTGTTAGTAGATTAAAAGGTTCGTATTGTATGACCGTTTCCAATAACGGCGGTAATCTGCCGCCAAGCCAGCAAATAAAAATGCTGCGCAATAAGTTTACGCAAGAACAAACCCGACAAGGCGCTGTCTCCAAAGTCGGCGGCAAGATTGTGGATGGCTTTAAAAGCACTGTGCTGAAACCGTTTGGCAATCAAACCAGCTCTAGCAGTATTCAAGAACAACTGGACAAACTGGAAAAAACAGCGGCACAAGTGGAAAAGAACGGCCGCTCCTCTGACAATCCAGCGTCTCAACAATTACAAGCCCAAATCCAGAAAACCGACAAAAACCTCGATAGCTTTCATAAAAGCAATGAGATGGGCGGCACGATTTCCAAAACAGCCGTAACCACCGGAGCGGTTGTCGCAGGCACCGCGTTGGCTCCGGTAACAGGCGGCGCTTCGCTGGCTGTCGGAGTCGGAATTGGTACCAGCGTCAATATGGCAAGCAACTATGTGGATAAAAACACCTCGGATAACCAGGTCACTTTGAATCCACTGAAAGAGGACAACCGTTTTACCAAAAAGGACGCTATCGCTGCAGGCGCCAATGGCGCTATCGCCGGAGCCATGCCTGCCATCGGCGGAAGCACCGGAAACCTTGCCGCAAACGCACTGAAAGATACGTTGCCCCAGGCTGCGGTCAAGGTGGTACAAAACCAGGCGGCAGGAGCCGCTTGCGGCAGCGTAGGAGGATTTACCGGTACCGTTACGAAAAGAAGCATCGAAGAAGGTGGAATCAACGGAAAAGTTTTGGAAGATGGCGCCAAAGCCGCTGGTACCGGTATAATCGCTGGAGCCACAGGTGGTACGATTACCGGTGGTTTAACCAACCCAACCCCTGCAACCAACATTGGCAAGATAGGAAACACAGCGACCGAAGGCGTTGCGGCCTTTGGCGGCACCGTTGCCAAAAGAAGCATCGAGGAAGGTGAAATCAACGGAAAAGTTTTGGAAGATAGCGCCCAAGCGGCCAGTAATAGCTTAGTGGGAGGAGCGGTCGGCAATACAGCCTCAACCAATACAAAAACCTCTAAAGAGTAAGCAATCAGGCCAGGGTGCTGACAAGTCACCGGAGGCTTTGCACTGTGGAGAGCAATCGCCTACAATGGAAGCCATCATGGGCATCAATATTTGCGAAAAGGTTTCCGAGACGTTGAGCACCCCGATCACCGAGGCACATCTGTTTGGCTTCCCGGTTCATCTGGTTAATCTCCTTCAGGCCCGCACCGTGGTGGAACACGCGCTGATGCATGAGCAGAACCTCCATGTCGTCACGCTCAATCCCGAGATGATTATGCAAGGCGAAGCCGACCCGGAACTGGGACAAATTCTCAAGTCCGCCGGACTGATCCTGCCGGATGGGGTGGGAGTTGTCTGGGCCTTGAAGCGTCAGGGACGCCAAATCAAGCGCCTTCCGGGCATCGAGTTTTCGGAAAGCCTGCTGAAATGGCTGCCGACCATGAAGCACAGCGTCGCCATTATCGGCGCGGAAGCCGAAGCGTTGGAACTGGCCACGAACACCCTGCGCGAGCGCTATCCGAAACTGTCCATCGCTTACACGCATCATGGTTTTTTCAAGCCCGACGAAGAGGAAGCGATTGTAAAAGCCTGCGCCGCCACGCAACCCAAGGTGGTTCTGGTGGCATTGGGCGTTCCCCGGCAGGAGAAATGGATTGCCAGGTACCAGCACCTGTTTACGGGCGCCACGTTTGTCGGTATCGGCGGCAGCCTGGATGTGTGGAGCGGCAGAGCCCGGCGCGCGCCCAAACTGATGCGGCAACTGAACCTGGAATGGATGTACCGGATCACGTCGGAACCCTGGCGGATCAAGCGCACCTATAAAACTTTGCCCATGTTTGTTGTAAAAGTATTGCTAGGTTACTCCTGAAAACAAGAGCCTCCCGCTATGTCCGCCACCTTGGAACCCTCAGTGAACCTTCAAACGAGCCCCCAACCCATGACCGAATCGCTGACTTCAACCCGCCCCGTCCCCAAAAACCTGCCGCGCCTGAGCATCCCCGAATTGCAAAAGCTCGCCGCCAAGCTGCGCATCGATATCCTCGACATGATCTACGAACCGCAATCCGGCCACCCGGGCAGTTCGCTCTCGTGCATCGATTTGCTGGTCAACATCTGGTTCAGCCACATGATTTGGGACCCGGCCAACGCCGACTGGAAAGAACGCGATCGCTTTATTATGTCCAAAGGCCACGGCGCGCCTGCGTACTACGCAACGCTGATGCAAGCCGGTTACATTCCGTGGGATGAACTGAAAACCCTGCGCAAGATTCACTCCCATCTGCAAGGCCACCCGGCCTCCAGGCACATTAAAGGCTGCGATGTCTCGACCGGCTCGCTGGGTCAGGGGTTGTCCTGCGGTGTTGGCATGGCGTTGGGACACCGGCTGGATAAAACGCCCGCCCGCGTTTACGTGTTGATGGGTGATGGCGAGTGCCAGGAAGGCAACGTGTGGGAGGCTGTTTTGAGTGCGGCCCAGCACAAGACCAGCCGCGTCACGGCCATTGTGGATCGCAACCGCCTGCAAATTGACGGCTGCACCGAAAACATCAAGGGGCTGGGCGAATTGGCCCCCAAGTTTGCGGGCTTTGGCTGGAACACCATCGAGATTGACGGCCATGATTATCAACAGATTCAGGATGCCCTGAAACAAGCGGATAACTTGGCGGAAACAACCGATCGCCCGACCGTGATTATCGCCAACACCGTGAAGGGCAAAGGCGTCAGCTTTATGGAAAACCAGGCCGGCTGGCACGGCAAGGCCCCCAACAAAGAACAATACGAGCAAGCTCGCGCTGAGCTTGTTGCTTCGCTCAATAACCTCTCCTAAGGGAGGGGGCGGGGAGGGAACGGCCCCGCATCAAACAAGAATTTTCATTGGAGCTTGTTCCCACCTCAAGCCCGACCCTAAAAGGATCTATGCAATGACGACCATCAACCTTGAAAAACCGGAACTGAAAGCCCTGCGTAACCAGTTTGGCGACACCCTGGCCGAGCTGGGCGCCACCAACCCCAACATCGTCGTGCTGGATGCCGACTTGGCCTGCTCGACCCAAACCGCGCGCTTTGCCGCCAAGTTTCCCGAGCGCTTTTTCAACCAGGGCATTTCCGAACAGGACTTGATCAACACCGCCGCCGGGCTGGCCACCACGGGGAAAATCCCGTTTTGCAGCACCTTTGCGCTGTTTGCCGCTGGCAAGGGCTGGGATCAAATCCGCAACACGGTGTGCTACTCCAACCTCAACGTCAAAGTCTGCCCCACGCACAGCGGCCTCAGCCTGGGCGAGGACGGCGCCAGCCACCAGTCGATTGAAGACATTGCGCTGATGCGCGTCATTCCGGGTATGACGGTGATTGTGCCTTCGGACGCGGTGGAAACCGACCGCGTGATTCGCTGGGCGGCTGACACCTACGGCCCGATGTATGTCCGGCTGGTGCGCCCCAACTGCCCGGTTATCCACGATGACGCCAGCTACACGCTGGAGCCGGGTAAAATCCGCGTAGAGCGAGAAGGTTCGGACATCACGCTGGTAGGCACGGGCGAAACTGTTTATCACGCGCTGCTGGCCGCCGAGCGTCTCGAAAAAGACCACAACATCAAGGCCGAAGTGCTGAACGCCGTGTTTATCAAGCCGTTTGACACTGAAACCCTGGTGAAAAGCGCCCAAAAAACCGGCAAGGTCATCACCGTGGAAAGCCACCAAGTGATGGCAGGCCTTGCAGGCGTCGTTTGCGAGGAGTTGAGCACCCACCACCCCACGCCGGTGCGCCGCCTGGGCACGCAAGACCGCTTTGGCCAGAGCGGCACGGCTGAAGCGCTATTTAAAGAGTACGGCATCGACGCGGACGCCATCTACCACGAAGCGCTGAAGTGGCTGAAGCCTTAAGCAAGCTCCTATAACTGCTGGACTCGGAAAGCGGAGCCGGTCTCTTATACTGGAAGCAGAGTCCCAAGCGGATTGCTTCCCGTGCTGGAGTCGATCGCCTCATTTTTACATCTGCTGCTGCGCCCCTTTGCCTTTGTGACATCGGGGGCTGAACGCATTTATTGGATTTATCTGTTGACGGCATTTTTACTGGCCGCGCTGGTTTTTATCCGCTCCCAACCGGCAGATACCCCCATTAGCCTGCAAAATCTCCTGGCCTTCTGTTTTCCAGCCAAAATATACGGGCATCCCTCCGCCATCAACGATTACCGGTACTTTTTCATCAATTCATTCGTGCTGTTTTTCTTAATCCTGCCGCTGATATCAGGCATTGGCCTATCCGTTTCAGATGTTATACAGGGTTTTCTGCGCGAAACTCCACTGAGCGGGGCATTTGGCAAAAACCCGGTGCTCGCCGGCGTTCTCTACACGATGTTTCTAGGCATCTCTGTTGATTTTGCGCTGTTTATGGCGCATTACGTGCAGCACAAAACACCCTGGCTATGGGAGTTCCACAAGGTGCATCATTCTGCGGAAGTGCTCCAACCGCTGACCGTCTACCGTATGCACCCCCTGGACGACCTGATGACTTACGCGTGCACAGCGGCAATAGGCGGTCTCATTCATGGCCTCTTCCAGACGCTGTTTAGCAACCCCATCGGACTCATCGGGCTATACGGACTGAACGCGTTCCTGATCGTGTTTTATGTCTTTGGCTATAACCTGCGACATTCACACGTCTGGCTCGATTACGGACCGTTCTGGAGCCGGTTTTTCATCAGCCCGGCCCAGCACCAGATTCATCACAGCCAGGCTCCTCGGCACTACGACAAAAACATGGGCTTTATCTTCGCCTTCTGGGATAAATGCTTCGGCACGTTGTATATTCCCAAAGAGCGCGAAGAGCTGGCATTCGGCATCAATCAGGCCGGAGAACATAAAGCGTACGGCTCAATCACCGCCCTGTACTGTTTGCCTTTTAAAAAAGTGCTTCAACAACTTTCAAAACCGGTTTTAATGACGCTGTCGCTTCTGTTGCTGGGCGGCGGCGCGCTGATTCTGCTGCTACCGGACCGTAGCCCTTCTCAAAGCGTGTATCTGGAAGAACTTACCTGGACTGAGGTTCGGGAGCGCGTCAAAAACGGCGATGTGATTGCGATTGTGCCCACGGGCGGCACGGAGCAGAACGGTCCGCATATGGCGCTGGGCAAGCATAACTACATTGTGCGCCACAATGCAGGAGAAATCGCCAAACGCCTGGGGCATACGCTGGTTGCCCCTGTAGTGGCCTATGTGCCGGAAGGTGATATTGACCCACCGACACAGCATATGCGCTACGCCGGAACACTCAGCATACCGGAAACCCTCTTTGAAGCCACGCTGGAAGCGACAGCACGCAGCCTGAAAGCGCATGGCTTTAAACTCATTTGCTTTGTGGGCGACAGCGGCGGCAATCAGGCCGGACAGGAACGCATGGCTGAAAAACTGAACCAGGAGTGGCGCTCCAGCGGCGTCACGGTGCTGCACGTGGGTGATTATTACCTGCAAAACAAGCAAGCGCAGTGGTTGCTTTCTAACGGTGAAAGCGTCGAGGATATCGGCACGCATGCGGGCATTCGGGACACCTCGGAACTGATGAGCGTGTTTCCAAAAGGCATTCGCCGAGGCTGGATGGTTAAAAGTACGGAAGCGCAAGCCGAACAGACCGGCGTCATCGGTAACCCGAACAAAGCAACCCCTGAAATCGGAAAAACAATGCTGCAACTTAAAATCCAGGCCGCCATCCGACAGATTGAGCCGGTTTACAAGGATAAAACGAAAAGTACCAAGCTTCACTAACCACTTGAGTACGCTCTAACTTTTCGAGGCAAGAGTGAAGTGGTGTCGAGGGGGGGACTTGAACCCCCACAGATTGCTCCACACGCCCCTCAAACGTGCGCGTCTACCATTCCGCCACCCCGACAAGGTTGCAGCCCTATCATAGTTTCAAGCAAGTTACGTGTCAAATGCCTTTTACAGCCTCCAGGGGGCCAGGCAAACCGCCCAAAAGCAACACAAGCCAAGGACCCGCCGAGACTCTTTTACTTTCGTCACAGCCTTGTCTCTAGCCGCCCCCAACGGTCAGGGTCGTAATCAAATTTCCCGTATCGATCAAAAAATCCGAGATTCGGCTACCAAACATCGTCAGGGCCGCAAGACAAAACAGCGTGATCATGGCAAGAGTCGTGGCATACTCCGGCAGGGATTGCCCACGGTGCTTTTTCAACACCCCAGAGTCCCATTGGCTCCTTTGTGCCTGGCGTACTCTCATCAGCCCCCCATCACCGCACTGACTTCAGTTGCAATATAATCAAACATGCCGCCCATGCTATCTCCCAAAAGTTGCAGCGCCGCAATACAAAATACGGTAACCAACATCAGAATCAAGCCGTACTCAGCCAAAGACTGGCCTGATTGTCTTTGTTTCAAATTTTTCATAAGCGGCTTTTTCATTCACACTGTTCCCTATTGCTTTTACCCTGAAAACGGGCTTCAGAAGAAGGCGCCAGGCCAGGATCAGACCGGCCTGACGCACTGTCTAAGCTTATTTTAACTAACTGGTGTTTTAACTAGCCGCCGCCGCCAGCCGAATCAATTTCGCTCGCCAAGTTTTGCAACATGCTGTCGATACTGCCGCCCAGCGTCTGGAGGGCCACAATACAAAACACGGCCACCAGCGCCAGAATCAGACCATACTCGGCCAGAGATTGTCCCTTGTCTTTCTTGCCTTTTTTGCTGCGGGTTGCCAGGAAGGTTTGCACTGCAACATACTGTTTCATCATGGAGACTGTTCCTCTTTTATCTTATGGACTACCTACCAACGTCTGTCTAAAAAACTCTTTATTGAGAAAACTCAACTGCTGATAATTTAAATATATACTTTTTAACTCATCCTTAAATCACCCTGTGGGGTGATCGCTAAAAAAACAATTAAAACTTTAAACATCTCTATAAGGAAAACCGCTCATCCCTGCAACGGAACAAGCGGTTTTCGGGTTGACGAGAACGGAAGCAAATCTATGCCCGGGTTGTCGATACCTTCAGTACCCGAACTGGCGTGGTGAAGGTATCCAGAAGTCCCTTGCCAAAGGTTTTCAGGCAATCGTTGAATACGCCATGGCTCTGCTTGACGAGCGCCTGGTTGTTGAGGCGACGGAAGGTGAAGATAGCCAACAGAGCCGTCATCATACCCACCACGCCAACGCTCAGTTCCATCGGCCCGAGAATCCAGGCTTGCCATACCTTATCGGAACTATTAGCCGGGATAACCGGCTGCGCTACCGGGGCAGGACCTTCCACAACACCCGGAGAAAGGTCAGCCTGCCGATTAGGTTCGATATGGGCCTGCACTTCCAGCATATGCTGGTGTTGCAGCTGGTTCAACTTTGCTGCCGCCTGGCGCCGCTCAATGGTGCGAATCAATTCAATCTCGGAACCACCGTCATAGCGGCGTTTGCCGTATTTCAATACCAACGAGGATTTCTGCGTACGTTCTTCCATCCCAAAACACTCCTTACGTTTGCCTGTCCCATCAACCGTTATTTCCTGTCCCGTAGAGTTTTCAGACCCAGCCTATCCCATTAACTTGCTCGGGGAGATGTATTTCCTTGTGTTTGCATAAAAACAATTATAGAATTTTTTGTGTCGGCATTATAAAGAGTTCGTAACAGACTTCAGTTAAAGCTGTGCCAGAAGGGGTGTCAGCTTCAGAAACATCTGCAGAACGCTCTGGGTTTCGTTTGTTTTGGCGCCCAGCATCCGGCTGGTCGTTTCCATAAGCTGCTGAATTTCCCGGTAAACGCCAAAGCCGACATCATCCAGCAACCGGTTCATAAAGCGCGTCCGCAAATAACGCTGAAAAACCTCGACCCCCTGCGCCAGGCTCAGCCCGGCCTGCACCTGAAAAAAGGTCTCAAACTCGGAAGCCAAGGCATACACATCGGTTTTACGCTGAATCCGGGTGACCAGATTCTCCAGAAACACCTGGTACTCAGCCGGAATACTATCCGATCCTGTCAAGCCATTGTCAGACAAGCAGGGAAGCACCTGACAGCGAGACACAATGGTGTCCAGTAGCTGTTCTTCGGTTTCGGCGATATAGAAAAACAGGCAATTCGGCGGCGGTTCTTCCAGGGTCTTCAGAAATTTATTGACGGAAGCCTCGTTAAACACCTGGCGTTCCAAGGGGCGGATATGAAATGAACGTTCCTCTGTCGCCTCCAGGCTGCGCCATTCGCAGGGTGCGGGAACGTCCGACACGGTAGAGGCAGGCAATTCTTCGCTATCTGTAAAAATCACCACTCGCACCGCATCACTAGAGCGGCCCAACTGGCCAATCAGCAAGCTAATCTGATCGGTCTTAATCTGGGTGGGCCATTCGGATTTCTTGGCCAGCTTCTCCAGCCCCTCGGTCGAAAGCAAATCCCGGCCATTGTCATGCGATTGAAAAGTCATCCGCGAAACCGTCAACACACCCGGATGCGCATTTTGAGAAACCCAACGGCAACTGACACACTGTCCGCAGGCCAGCCCGGCCAATGAGGCGCCACTGTCATATGCAGACTTGTTCTGGCAATTAAGTGCTTGAGCTACCTGCAACACCAAGTTATACATCGCCCCATAGGACTTGCCTTTCAGGATATAGGCATGGGCCAAGCGGTTAGCCCGGATGGCGCTGGCAAAAAACCGATCGGCCAATGGAAGTTGCACATTAGAAGCCGTTGGCTCCGTTATATCCAGCGCGACACTCATTTCATCAGGCTCCCATCAGCATTTCGAAGGCCAGCTTCGCATTCAACTCTCCGGTTTTGGCCTTCCATTCAAAATCCAGCGCTTTCTGGCGAAGCGTCTTCAGGCGCTCAAAGGGTATCCGGCCAAACTCCTGCAGGTCTTTCTTGATTTTATACGGATGCTTCTTGGTCAAATCCGCCATCTGTGCTTCGCCATAACCCAACTGCTGCCAGTAGCGAAGCTGAAACAGGTTGCCCAGCCAGCTTTGGGTGAGCGCAAACAGTTGCACCGGATGCTGGCGCAGCATCAGCTCATCCAATGTCTGGAAAACCCCGGCCCGGTTTCGGTTATGCAACC
>CAZXUP010000043.1:0-4348 GCA_964643815.1 uncultured Vampirovibrionales bacterium | reverse complement strand
AACGTGTTTTCGTTGTGGTTGGAAAGCGTCTGAACGTCTTTCAGCGTAATGGCCCGGCCCGCTGCATAGACCGACAATTTCTCGATTTCCGTCATCAAGGGCAGCAAGCTGACCCCCTGGTGCTCGACCAATAGGGCGGCTGCCTTCGGCTCAATGCTAATCCCCAGGCGTTTACACTCTTGCAATATCCGCTGAATGGCGTCATCCGTCTGGTAAAAGGCCAGCGTCTTGCATTCTTTAACGTCCACAGCAAGCTGCTTGTGGGCGGTCAACCACTTGGGAAACTTGACGGCCCGGTTGATTTTGGCATTAACGAACAGGATATGCTTGGTGTCATCGTGGTTTTCCAGCAGCTCCATCAGCTCGGCCAACTGCTTTTCATCCGTGCCGGAAGCCGCCTTGGCCAGAAAGGGAAATTCGTGGATCTCAATCAGCGTTTTTCCGCCCAAATTGAAGCACACCGCGCCGATCACCTCGATGACTTCGCCAATCGACGGGTTTTCCAGCAGCTTATGGCCCAGGCTGCCCATCTGCGGATTGATCACCGCCGTGCGCAAGCGCTTGATCTCCTGCCCCAGCAGGTAGTCCTCGTCTCCGTAATACAGTGAAAGCGCCATGAATCTCTCTTTTGGTTGCCTCGTTCGCCTGTCAACGCTTGCGGCATTCCATGGTTCATGCCGTCTGCTTCATATTAGCCCCGATGGAGCGCGCTTTCAAATGAATTTTCCACAATCCTGATAGAGAGGCCTCCTGACGTTATAGGAGAGAACATTGACATCCCCCGCTTTACACACGACACTAAAGGTAAAGAAGATGTAAAGAAGCTCTAAAAATTCAGTTAAAGAATTGTCAGGTTTTTATCGCGTTTTAATCCCTTATGCCCCTCGTTCGCTTCCAATAAAGGCAATCCACAACATCCTCAAAACAAGCTACTGGCAAGGTTTTTTATCTAAAACGCCTATTTGCTTCAAAAAACATCCCAGACCGGGAGATAAAGAAAATATTTTTCTGACCCCATTTGAAGGGATTTTAGGCACATTCTGCAAATTGCCCCCCACCCAAAAATCTAGTATAAAACTTAAGTACCCAATAGCTCGATGGACGTGGAGAGTTTGGAAATAATGACATCGTCACCCATTAGTCTCGAGACAATCAAGTTCCACCTGATCTGGAACAAGGACTTCAGCTTCAACCGCGAAAACCAAACGGTTTCCCTGGAAGAATTGATTGAGTTTCTGATTGAATCTTTGGAAGACGCCGACAAGGCAACCGCCAACAAAGCCGCAAACCTGCTCACCCGGATTGGCAGACCGGCTGTTCCGCACCTGATTCAAGGATTAAAATCCTCTCATAACCGGGTCAAATCGGTTTGCGCGATGGCACTCATCCGCATTGGACAACCGGCCCTGGAAGACTTGAAAGAGCTTTACGTTCGCAACGCCAGCCGCGCCAAGGTGCGTTGGATTGTCGAGTTCATCCTGACCGAGCTGCGCTGCCCGCTGCCAGTTCTGGAAATGCAAGACTTTGAATCCAGCCGCAAGGTTTTGCAGTTCAGCAAAGCTGCGGTATAGAGGTCGCTGAACGAAGCAAAACCGTTTCAAAATCTGGTTTTCAGTTTAGCAAAGCGGCCGGCTAAGGTTTCCAATTTCTCTAACAATAACGACTTTCTAACAAAAATAACCCTCCCCCTCTTCAAAACAGGGGGTTTTTGTTTTTAAGAGCTATAAGAACTTCCCAACCCTTTCTCGAACGCTCGAACAGCAGCCCGTCATATTCAAAAACTCCTCTTTAGGCTATAATGCTCACGTTTTCAGGCTGTTCTCACCAACAGGAGATTGTTTTATGGCTGCTTCCACACAAGACACAGGTTATGTTGTCGCCGTCCTGGGCGCAACCGGCTTGGTCGGCACACACCTCATCCAGATTCTCGAAGAGCGCCAGTTTCCGGTGAAGCGGCTGAAGCCCCTGGCCAGCAAGCGCACGGCGGGTTCCGCCATCACGTTTATGGGCGAAGAAATTACGGTGGAGGAAGCCACCCCGGATGCGTTTGAAGGCGTGGATATCGTCCTGGCGTCTGCTGGCGGTTCTGTCAGCCAGCAGTTGGTGCCGGAAGCCGTCAAACGCGGCTGCGTGGTGATTGATAACACCAGTTGCTTTCGGATGACAGAAGGCGTGCCGCTGGTTGTGGCAGGCGTCAACGATGCCGACTTGCAACATCACCAGGGGATTGTCGCCAACCCCAATTGCTCCACCGCTCAACTCATGCCCGTTTTCAAGGCGCTGGATGACGCTTTTGGCCTGGAGCGCGCCATTATCAGCACCTACCAATCCGTCAGCGGCGCCGGTAAAGAAGGCATGGATGAGCTGATTGAAACCACTCGCGATGTATACAGCTTAATGGGCGATAAGACCGGCCCGCGTGAAGAGGCCAAGCCGCTCGAGAATCGGGTATTTTCCCGCCCGATTGCGTTCAACCTCGTTGCCCAGATCGATCAGTTTATCGAAGGCGGCCCCGGAGAATCGAACATTGAAGACGGCTATACCAAAGAAGAAACCAAGGTCATTCACGAAAGCCGAAAAATTCTGCATCGGCCTGAATTGAAAGTAACCTGCACCGCCGTTCGGGTGCCGGTGATGGTAGGGCACAGCGAATCGGTTACGCTGGAGTTCAAAAAGCCTGTCAGCCCGCAAGAAGCGATTGCCGTGCTCTCCAAAACAGCGGATGTGGTGGTGAAGCAAGACCCGAAAGACTTTCCGACCCCGGTGGAAGCCACCGGCAAAGACCCGGTGTACGTCGGACGCATCCGCCGCGACACATCCAACCCCGAACGCGGCCTAAACCTGTGGATTGTCGCCGACAACCTGCGCATCGGCGCGGCGCTCAACGCCGTCCGCCTGGCCGAAGCCCTGGTGAAGAACAACTGGGTCAAAGCCAAACAACCCACCCACGCCTAAGGGTCAGTGTAGGGCCTGTTCCTGCCCTGCGGATACTATGTAAAAGAATTTGCATTGATGTTGAGGTCAAAACGCATGCCCAACTTAACCGCCGAACTAATCCCCGCGATGGTCACGCCGTTCAAGCGCGATGAATCCATCGACTTTGAACGGGCGGAGCAACTGGCCGTCTATCTGGCCGACAACGGTTGCGACGGCATTCTCGTCAACGGCACCACGGGCGAATCGCCAACGCTGAGCTTTGATGAGAAATGCGAGCTGATCAAGACCGTCAAAAATGCCGTCCGCAACAAAAACGTGCAAATCGTAGCCGGGATTGGCTCGAACGACACGCGCAAAACCGTGGAAGAAGCCAAGAAAACCGCCGCCTTGGGCGTGGATGCCCTGCTGGTGGTGGTGCCATACTACAACAAGCCTTCGCAGCGTGGCATGTTCGAGCATTTTAAGAGCGTGGCCCAGGCCGTGGACACCGAAATCGTCATCTACAACATCCCCAGCCGCTCGGTTGTGCTGATGAGCCCGGATACGATGCTGCAACTGCATCAAGAATGCCCCAACATTATCGGCGTGAAGCAAAGCCACCCCGATATGGACCAGGTGAGCGAAATTACGGCCAAACTACCAGCTGATACCTGGCACACATGGTGCGGCGACGACACGCTGACGGTACCGATGATGGCCTGCGGCGCGTATGGCACCTTTAGCGTATTGGCGCACCTGACCGGCAAGATGCTGCGCGAGATGATTCAGGCCGTGAAACGCAACGACCGCGAGCGGGCGCTGCAACTGCACCTGAAACAGCTCAACCTGGGCCGCGAGATTTTCTTTTTGCCGAACCCCACGGTCATTAAAACCTGCATGGCCAAACTGGGCATGATGGAACCGGTGTTCCGCGCGCCGATGGTTGCGCCGGATGACGCCGAGATGGCCCGCATCGAAAAGCTGCTGGCCGAATACAAAGCTTTGCTTCCGCAAACCATTTCATAGATCTGCCATGGTCATTCCTGCTTTCGCGGGAATGACAGAGAGGCAAAAAGGCCAAATCCTTATGCGGAGTGGCGATCGTAGATGGGCATGGTCATCTGCTGGACATGCTGCTCCATGCTGCCTGCCTGATTCAGTAGAAACACATTGACGACTTCTCGCCGCTCCAGCATTTCGTATAAAACCGCCTGCATCGTCGGCCACAAGTCGGCCTCCCAGCGATCTTCGACGCCTTCGGGCATGCGAACGCCCAGGGCCGGTTGCAATGGGCCTTCGTTGAACGCCACATCAAACAGGTAGACACGGTTGATCAACTCTTGGTGATGCTGGAAGACATGCTGCAAACGGTCCATCAGGCCAGGGGACAAGCCATCACACAGCCCGAGGCGCATGGGTGTGTTCTTCTCGA
>CAZXUP010000042.1:0-14432 GCA_964643815.1 uncultured Vampirovibrionales bacterium | reverse complement strand
CTGTTGCGTCACCAGTGAGTATGGGCCGGTCGAGCGGGCGTGGATCTTGTCATCGACCAAGTGAACCAGCTTCATGACATACATCCGACCGATGGCAACACGGTTGGCGAAAGGCTCGCCGGTGCGTCCATCGTATAGAATCGCCTTGCCATCCGCAAAGATCCAGTCGATGCCTGCATCCTCAATCGCGTCTTGCAATTCCTTGGTGACGGCCGTACGGGATGCTTCCTCGCCGTACATCTCATCAAACGGCGGCACTTCGTAGTGCTTGCCGGTGAGATGCGCAGCCAGGCCCAGCAGGGTTTCGTAGGTCTGTCCCACGTTCATACGGGACGGAACGCCCAGCGGGTTCAGGACGATATCAATCGGGGTGCCGTCCGGCATGAACGGCATATCTTCCACGGGGAGAATCTTGGAGACGATCCCCTTGTTACCGTGACGTCCAGCGACTTTATCGCCGACGCTGATCTTGCGCTTTTGCGCGAGATACACGCGCACCACGGTATTGGCGCCCGGCGGCAGTTCATCGCCTTTTTCGCGATCGAACACCTTGACATCGACCACGCGACCACCTTCGCCGTGCGGGACGCGCAGGGAGTTGTCGCGCACGTCACGCGCTTTTTCCGCAAAGATGGCCCGCAGGAGCTTTTCTTCCGGCGGATGCTCGGATTCGCCTTTCGGGGTAATCTTGCCGACCAGAATGTCACCGGCAAACACCCGCGCACCGACGCGCACGATACCGCGCTCATCAAGGTTGCGGAGCGCGTCTTCCCCGACGTTGGGGATTTCGCGCGTAATCTCTTCCGGTCCCAGCTTGGTGGTTCGGGCATCCACTTCCAGTTTCTCGATGTGAATACTGGTGTAGACATCATCGTGGATCAGGCGCTCAGAAATCAGGATCGCGTCCTCAAAGTTGTAGCCTTCCCAAGGCATGAACGCCACCATAATGTTCTTGCCTAGCGCCAGTTCACCGGCCTGGGTGGCGGCGCCGTCGGCAATCAACTGGCCGACGTTCACTTTATCGCCCGTCTGAACCACCGGGCGGTGATTCAAGCAGGTATCCTGGTTGCTGCGCAGGTATTTCACCATCTGGTGCGGATGGACCTTGCCATCCTTGCCTTTGATTTCGATGGTTTCACCGGTCACTTTCGTAACCGTTCCGTCCACTTCCGAAATCAGCGACATCCCGGAGTCCATCGCCACACGGCTCTCCAAACCGGTACCGACCAGCGGGCGTTCGGCCTTCACCAGCGGAACGCTTTGACGTTGCATGTTGGAGCCCATCAACGCACGGTTGGCGTCATCGTGCTCGAGGAACGGAATCAGCGCGGTTCCGACAGACACGATTTGAATCGGGGAGACACCGACATAGTCAACGGTTCCCGGATCGGTAATCGTAAACTCGTTGCGGTAACGAACCGGAACGCTGGCTCCGGTCAGGACGCCGTTCTTGTCACGCTGGGCATCGCCCGGCGCAACGCGGTATTTGTCTTCTTCGTCTGCCGACAGGAAGTGGATTTCTCCGGTCAGCTTACCAGCCTTGGCTTCCCAGTACGGTGTTTCAAGGAAACCATATTCGTTGACACGCGCATAAGTGGACAGCGAGCCGATCAAACCGGCGTTCGGTCCTTCCGGCGTTTCAACCGGGCAGATTCTTCCGTAATGGCTGGGGTGAATATCGCGGACCGCAAAACCGGCGCGCTCACGGGTAAGACCGCCAGGCCCCAGGGCAGACAAACGGCGCTTGTGGGTCAATTCCGACAGCGGGTTGGTCTGGTCCATAAACTGGGACAACTGCGACGAGCCGAAGAACTCGCGGATGGCTGCCAGCAAGGGTTTCGGGTTCAGCAAGTTGTTGGGCGTCAGCGTATCGATATCCTGCAAGGTCATACGCTCTTTGACAATCCGCTCCAGGCGGGTCAAACCAACGCGGAACTGGTTCTGCAGCAACTCGCCAACGGCGCGGATGCGGCGGTTCCCCAGGTGATCGATATCATCAATCACACCGTCGTCGTAGTTGAGGTTGATGAGGTAATCGATGGCGGACACGATGTCTTCGTTGGTCAACACGCGGACGGTATCCGGTGTGGACAAGCCCAGCTTCTTGTTGAGCTTGTAACGGCCTACTTTGCCCAAGTCATAGCGTTTCTCATCAAAGAAGCGGCTTTCCAGCAAGGAGCGGCCACCACCAACGCTCGGCGGGTCACCCGGACGCAGCTTTTTGTAGACTTCAATCAACGCTTCTTCCATGGTTTCGGTCGAATCTTTATCCAGCGTCTTTTTCAAGTAATCGAAGTGCCGGAACTGGTTTTCCATTTCGGCAACCGACAGGCCCAGCGCACGCAACAGGGTGGTGGCCAGGATCTTGCGGTTCTTGTCGATTTTGACGTGGATGACATCGTTGATGTCGGTTTCAAATTTCAACCAGGCGCCACGGTTGGGAATCAGGGTCGCGTTGAAAATCC
The DNA here is from genome assembly GCA_964643815.1 of uncultured Vampirovibrionales bacterium. Classification (GTDB taxonomy): domain Bacteria; phylum Cyanobacteriota; class Vampirovibrionia; order Vampirovibrionales; family Vampirovibrionaceae; genus CAZXUP01. Next base: position 11,967 of record CAZXUP010000042.1, on the reverse strand, counting down.
GCTTGCCGTTCAGCGCCTGATCGCGCTTGTAGTAGATGCCGGGCGAACGGACGATTTGCGAGACGATCACCCGCTCGGCGCCGTTGATAATGAACGTGCCGCGCTCGGTCATCATCGGGATTTCGCCGATGTAAGCCTCTTGTTCCTTGATTTCCCCGGTATCGCGGTTGACGAGACGCAGCATGATGCGCAACTGGCGAGCGTAGGTGGTATCGTGCAGACGGGCGCTTTCTACCGTGTGCTTGGGCTTGTCAAAGCTGTACTCCGGCAGGAAGTAGAGTTCCAGACGACCGGTGTAGTCGCGGATGGGAGAGAAAGAAAGCAGCTCTTCCTTTAAGCCTTCGGTAATAAACCAGTTGAAAGAATTCTTCTGAATTTCCGCCAAATCGGGAAGTTGCTCCAGGGGGAGGGACCCGATGCCTGGAAGCGTGGAACGCGTGGTCGTTGCAGCCATTATGAACCTCGTCGTAATTGCAAACGTGATTTTGTGGAGAAGGGTAATGCTTGGAAATGCCTAGACTATTTCTGCGGGGGTAAAGCTATGCCCCAATATACCAAGGAGATAAAAAAACACAAATGCCATAGACAAAAAGGAAAACCAAGTTGCCACAGGGGCGAAGCTTAGTTTTCCTTGTCTATGATGCGTTTTACTTGAGTTCGACTTTAGCGCCGGCCGCTTCAAGCTTCGCTTTAATCTCGTTGGCTTCTTCTTTTTTAAGGCCACCCTTGATTTCTTTCGGTGCACCGTCAACCAAGTCTTTGGCTTCTTTCAAGCCCAAACCGGTGATTGCGCGAACTTCTTTCAAGACGGCGATTTTGTTGCCACCCGCATCTGCCAGAACGACGGACACTTCGGTCGCTTCTTCTTCGCCACCGCCAGCAGCGCCACCACCAGCCGGTGCGGCAGCCACGGCAACCGGCGCAGCAGCCGTGATACCGAACTCATCTTCGAACGCTTTCACCAGGTTGGCGGTTTGCAGGAAGGTCAGCGTTTTGATTTCTTCAAAAATCTTACTGGTTTTATCATCTAATTCAACGGGCATCGGGCTTGAACCTCATTTTCTTGATTCGTAACAGCTAGAAAGAAACAGCAGTAGAGTTCTTAGGCTCCCTGTTGTTGTAAACGTTTGGCGTACTGATCCAGAACGTTGACCAGACCGCGTTGCGGACTGCTGATGACATTGACAATGCCAGCCAGCGGGGAGTTGATTGCACCCACCAATTGTCCTCGAAGCACTTCAATCGACGGGAGTTTAGCCAGCTGATCCACTTCAGCCTTGCTTAGCAATTTTCCATCCAGAACGCCACCGCGAATCTCATTGTCCTTCTTGTTTTTCTTCAAGAATTCGGTGAGGGTTTTCACGGGGGCAACTTGATCACCGCGTCCAAGCAGCAGGGCCGTCGGGCCTTTAAGATAGGTTGCCAGGACGCCCTTATCGGAATCCTGAATCGCATGCTTGGCCAGTGTATTTTTCGCAACGGCGAACTGAGCGTCCTGCTTGAACAGCTCGCGTCTCAGTTCAGTCAATTCGGCAACCGTCAAACCACGGTAGTCGGCAATAACGGCGACAGTAGCCCGGTTTAGCTCTTCCTGCAGCTTCGATACGGTTTCTTTCTTTTGAGCCAGTTTTCCCACGTCAGCCACTGTCCTTTCTTTATAATATCCTGCTTGTTCCCGGGAGCGCCTGAAGCGCCGTCCGGCGGACTACCAGCCTGATTCCGTCTTGACTCTTGATTCCTGAAACCCCTGAAGCTGGGGGCGGAGTACAATTTAAATCCAGCAATGTTGCCTGGAGGACTCACCTTGGGAGGGGGACGAGTTGAACCGGGATGGTAGGAGCAACATTTATAACAAAGACACTATCCAGACGCAAGGGGAGAATTTAATGTATCGTTACACTCTCCAGAAGCGGCAGCAGTTCGCCCGCAATCCGGCTTTTGGGGACAAATAGAAACGGGTGTTTCGGAATCATCGACGGTTCGGACCCGCTGATGAGAATAATCCGCTCGGGCGGCAGCCCTTCGCTTAGCAAACGCTCGCCCACCGCCAGGCCATCTTGCGCCCCCTTGATTTTCCAATCCAGCAACACCACTTCGGGCTTGGCCTGATGGAAAGCTTGCAGGGCCGTATCAAACGCATCGGCCACGCCCACCAGTTCAAAACGCGGATCGGCCTCAAACAGGCTATGAATCCCCTGTTGCCACAGGGGTTCGTCTTCCACCAGCAAAACGCGTACGGCTGCTTCTTTCATCATGAGCAACAGAGTAGCCCAAAGGCCTCTCCGAGGCCAACAATTCGTCTAGTTGTTTCCTCATCAATTCGCCTTTTTCAGATCGATAATGCTAAATTCTGTAAAATACTTTTTCATTTCCTCTGCAGTAATCCGGTACTGTTTTTTAGCCGTATCCTGGGGATCAGTCATAATGATTTCCTGCGTTTTAGGATCGAACCGCATGTCGTATGCATGCCATTTACGAAAACGCTTTTCTTTATCCATATAATCAGAGGAGAGTCCAAAAATACTTTTTGGGCTGCTTGCCTCTATGACATAACGGTCTGGGTCCTGGCGCATTTTTTCAATCAGCGGATCGACTAACCGATCGGTACCATACTGGAACGTGAAATTGGATAAAATCGTTTCGGCCTTCTTGCCAGTCAGAGTTTCTAATCCTTCACTCGTTCCTCCATGGTTAACCCGATCCCATGCCTGATCCAGTTTGGGATCTTTGGGAGGTACCTTTGTACGGTCCGATACGCCAAGTCTGTTGTCTCGTTCCTGAACCTCGGCAAAAGCCCGTTCCATAATTTGATTACCCAATCCCCCTTGCAACTGTCGTGGACTCAGTTCATCCAATTCCACCTTAACAGGCTGATGACCGGGAAAGGTCACTTCGTAGGCAATGGGAAACTTGCCTTGCGGATCGGAAACGGGCTTAATCATCTTGGCCAGCTTTTCCGGCCCAATGTTCGGATTATTCAGTGCGCCGTATAAAGGGGCAACAAAATAGCAGTCATTAATGTTGCCCTGTTTGTGATCTCTGCTGAACAACGCCGGATGGAACTCGTCTTGAGATGCTTTGGAGTTAGCAGACGGCATTTGGTTAGTGCCATATCCCGTATTACCAGTAACATCCGCAGCATACGGAAAATGGTTGACCCCATAGCCAAAGCCTTCCCTCAATGGAAAATTCGAAAAACTTTGCACACCCATACTTCTACCTTCACATTCCAAGCCATCCACACTAAATTTATAAAAACAAAATATAGACAGAAATTGCCTTGGACGCTTGAAAACACCCCTTATCCAGGCCCATAGCCGGTGGCATAGCCTCCATAACATCAACAATCAGCCGGGAGCCTACTGATCACATCCACTCGCTTCAAGCAGCAGCTCAACTTCAGGCTTTTTCGTCCCGGGTTGCCGTGGGCCGCGGACCGGTCGCCCGGTATTTCACCAACAAGGCCTGGGTGTCTTTCAGATTCTTCAACTGTCCATCCCACTCGTTTTTATGGCTGACCATCTGTTTGCCAATCTTCTGATCCAGTTCCTGACACCGGATGAGCTTTTCCAGGACATTCGCCTGAGCATCCGGCGGTAATGCCGCCAATGGCAAGTCATGGATGTCATTTAGCAGCCGTCCACGGCGTAAAACAAGCTGATTCAGCGTGGGCATTTCGGGTTGAGCGCCTTGCGCCAGGATTTCTTCCGATATCCGCAACAATTCGTCCACCCCTGTCTGCAAAGCTTGCAAGGTGGCGCTTTGCTTCTCCGGGTCAGGCCCGCAAGGGCTCGGAGGAGGATGCATCGGTTGGGGTTTCCCTTTCACGCTTGGCGATGCGACTCGCCTCTTCCCACGTTTCTTTCAACTTTCTTAAATGATCCAATACTTCGTCAATCATGGCCACATCTTTTTTAATGTTGGCCTGCACCAGCCGGTAGTGGAGATATTCGTAAAGCCGATAGAGATTAACGGCAATCTCGCCACCCATATCCATATCCAGGCTGTTCATAAACTCCAGCACGATATTTTGAGCCTTAATCAGATGGTTGTGGCTCTTCTCGACATTGTTTTCTTCCAACGCCTTGCGGGCAATCAGCAGAAACCGGATCGCCCCGTCATACAGCATGATGAGCACTTCGTCCGGCGAAGCCGTTTCGACATTGTTTTTCAGGTATTGTCCGGCCTGCTTGGCATACGGATTATTGGCGTTCATAAGCGGGGAAAGGCTCCTGCTTCTGCACTAACCAACCCATCGGCGATTTGGACGCCAAACTTTAACCATCTCCTCCAAATAGAGGAGAACCCCGCACCAAAATCGGGAAATCGGGTTTTATGCATTTGTCAGCGACTAGCAGGGGTGTGGATCGTATGGCTATTTCCAGGGGGATATCCAAGACCAGGCGCAAAGCCCTGGCCAAATGGTTTCCGGCTATCGGCGCGGCGGCGGAAGACGCTCGCACGGCGGCCAAGCTGGAGACATGGGAGATTTTGACGGACGTCGAGCAGGTGAGCAACCTGTTTGCCAGTTTTGAAGACGCTCGGCAAGGCAAGATTGTCAGCATGGACCAGGCTTTTGGAGATTTATAGCGATGGGAGCCTTGCCTCAAACAGAATCGGGCTTTGCCGAAGGAAAACAATGGGCTGTTTATTTAACCCGGACCGCGGATAAATGCCAGAAAAACCTGGACAAGCCGCTTCGGATTATCATCCGGGATGCCCTCATCCGGCTTTGCCAGGACCCTGAGCATCTTGGAGAACGGCTATCGCAGCCGCTCACCAGCATTTTCTCGCATCACATTACCTACAAGGGCCGGGAATACCGGATTGCCTACCAGCTTTCGGCAGAAACGGAATGCGTAACGGTTTTGCTGATTGGCCCGCATGAGAACTTCTACCGCAAACTCAAGAACCTGCTTTATGCTTCTTAAGATTTGGTTTTGAATGGCTGAGCCTGAGGCATAACACCCATGGTGTTCAAAGGCGTTTTTGCTGTTTTCAGGCAAAGCTCCCGTCTGAATAGCCTGAAGCAGCGCAATATGAAGTGACCGAGAGGATTCTGATCGTGTCTGGCAAACTGAAACAACCGGGCAAAAGGCTGGGGCAAAGCCGAGGGCAAGGTGTTATTGAATACGCAGGTGCGTTGGTTATTGCCGCCGTGCTGGTTTCGATGGCAATCTTCATCGTTCCGGATAATGTGTCCTCGTTACTGAACGATATCATGACAGCAGCCGTCGAATACTTTATCAGCACCTTACCTTCTTAAAAGCAGTCTTTTTTATCCACAGAAACCTGTATCCGGCTGAAGCATCGGCCGGATACGCCGTTTTTACGGGTATTGACGCTGACAACAGTATGGCTTCGGTCTGCCCGCTTTCCCGAAGTCTCTTTTTTGCATAAGATGAACACAATGCCTCAGTAGCTCAGTTGGATAGAGCAACCGCCTTCTAAGCGGTAGGTCACAGGTTCGAATCCTGTCTGGGGTATTTCTCTTTCAAGGATTTTGGCGATTGTCTGTTTTTTAAACATTTATCTGTGTGTAATTCCTGTGTAATTCGGTCAAAATTTTACAGAGTAACACTATCCTGGTCATTCTTTATAAAGTGGGCAATAATGCTCAGTAGATAGCAGGATATGGTCTCAGTTTTCAGGAGTATGGATTACTGAGTTCTATCAAAGCGGTTTTTCCGTTTTAAATCTTGATTTCCGACAGGAAAAGAGAGCGTTTCATTCAAAAATGTCAACAAAAAACCAGAGAGAGTTTGGCTCATGGCGTATAGTTTGAATTCGATGCAAAGCAAATCCAGCTTAGGCTATGGTTTTTATGAGTTTTTCGCTGGCGGCGGCATGGCCCGCGCCGGGCTCGGCAAGAAATGGACTTGCCTTTTCGCCAATGATATTGACCCCAAGAAGGGTATGAGTTACAGCGCGAATTGGGGTGACGACGTTATACACATCGAAAGCGTCGCCAATCTTGCCTCATCATGCTTGGCTGGTAAGCCGGATCTAGTCTGGGCATCCTTTCCCTGTCAGGATTTATCATTGGCAGGGGCAGGCGCTGGCCTTAAAGGGGATCGCTCGGGGACATTTTGGCCATTTTGGAATCTGGTGAAAACTCTTGTCAATGAACATCGAGCGCCCAATATCATCGTTTTAGAGAACGTGTGCGGCGCTTTAACCTCTCATGATGGTGCGGACTTTGCCGCAATCGGGGATGCTCTTGCGGAAAGCGGGTACTTTTTCGGGGCGGTGGTGATTGACGCCATTCACTTTGTCCCCCAATCTAGACCAAGACTCTTTGTTATCGCTGTTCGAGAGAACGAACTGATTCCAGATGAAATGCTGTTAAATACCCCCCATACGGTTTGGCATCCGGCTAATCTGGTGAGCGCGCAAACGAAGCTATCAAAAGCCGCTCAAGCACATTGGTTATGGTGGCGTCTTCCCGAGCCACCAAAGCGGAAAATTGTTTTTGCCAATTTCTTAGAAAATGAGCCTGTTGGTGTTAAATGGCACACACCGCAAGAAACGCAGCGACTGTTAGACATGATGAGTCATGTCAACCTGGAAAAGGTCAATATAGCAAAGAGAGCCGGGCATAAAACAGTAGGAACTATTTATAGAAGAACCCGTATAGAGTATGGTCAACGCATTCAAAGGGCAGAAATCCGTTTTGATGGTGTTGCTGGCTGCCTAAGAACCCCCGCTGGAGGTTCAAGCCGACAGGTAATCATGATCATTGATGGAAAAAAGGTACAATCAAGGCTTCTTTCACCGAGAGAAGCCGCCCGTTTAATGGGTTTACCTGATAGCTATATTCTGCCTTCCAACTATAACGAGGCTTATCACTTAATTGGCGACGGCTTAGTTGTTCCAGTTGTTAGGTTTCTGGCTGGCAGCCTTTTGGAGCCACTTTTACAAGCTCAGGAGTCATCAAAAAGAGAAGTCGCTTAATGCCGGAAGATTTACAACCCTTACTCCAAACATTTACAAAAGAAAAAGGCTTTCGTGGAAAAGGACAACTATGCGTGGCGCTGGTGGTAACGCAACACGCTCGATCCAAAGGCTTGCCCTTAAAGCCTGACAACCTAGTTACTGATGGTGGCGGTCAGGTTCTTGGCCTTGGTAAAGGAGCTGTACAGGCCATTTTGGAACGTCATGGCATTACTCGCATCTTGGCAGAAGAAGGTGGCAGGACAAGCAGAGGCAGTTTAGGCAACATGAGAGATTATGTTGGATTCCTCAACGAACTCCACACAAAGAAATTAGCAAACCTGGACGTCATTGAGGCGTTTTGGATTCAGAAAGTTCATGATTTTTTTGCCGGAAAACCCTTTAAAATCCAACTGGACGCATCAAAAAGCCTGAGAACTGTCGTGCGAAATGTGATTGCTCAAGCTGAAGAACGCCAAAAAACGACACCGGGCATGTATTATGCGGGTGCCATCATACAACACTTAATCGGTGCCAAGCTCGACTGCGCCTTGGGTAAGGGTAATTTCTCGCATAACAGTTTTTCTACTTCCGATCAACAATCCGGCAGGAATGGAGACTTTTTCTTGGGTGATGTGGCAATCCATGTCACCACTTCCCCTGGAGTTACGGTCATTGAGAAATGTCGAGATAATTTGAATAATGGATACCGCCCCCTGTTGGTTACGCTTCAACGAAAGCTGGCCATGGCGGAAGGACTGGCGGATGATGCCGGGCTGGCTGAAAGAATTGATATTTTTGAGATTGAGCAGTTTATTGCGCTCAACCTTTACGAGCTTGGGAAATTTGATCAAAAAGGCAGACGTGTTGCGGTAGGCGATCTTATTACGCGCTATAACGAAATTGTAGAACAGTATGAAACTGATCCAAGCCTTAAAATCGAAATAAAAAGCTAATGCATAAGCCGACTGAACAGCGAAGTCGAACAATGCGGGCTGTTAAGGGACAGAATACTACTCCAGAGAGGGTAGTCAGAAAACTTCTCTTTTCAATGGGCTACCGCTACCGACTACACCGAAAAGAGCTTCCTGGGAAGCCGGACATTGCCTTCATAAAACAAAAGAAGGTCATATTTATTCATGGCTGCTTTTGGCATGGGCACACTTGCTTGCGTGGCAATCGATGCCCAAAAACAAATCAAGAATATTGGACAAGGAAAATACATAGGAATATTGAACGTGATACCCTCGCTATGGTCGCCTTACAAGATTCTGGATGGCAAGCTCTTATAATCTGGGAATGTGAATTGAAACGCCTGGATACGATAGCCAAGCGAATTGAAATATTTTTGGATCCGTCGAGATAGGTACTGACAAAACCGACAAAAGCCTAAATACGTTCCGTAGGCAATCCGACTATCAAGTTCCCATCGACAGACTGTAGCGCTCCTCCAACTTGTCCATGGCAGCCTGGATGTGGCTTCCATCCTGATGGCTGTATCGTTCCACCATTTGAAGCGTCTTATGGCCGGAAATCCGTTTGACCGTAGGTAAGTCGATCCCCGCCTGAACAAGATGAGAGATCGCAGTATGCCGGAGCGTGTGCCTTACAATCTGTTTGGGATCCAGCCCGGCCATAACCACAACCCGACGAAAAGGCTTTTCAATCCATTGGGTATGGCCGCTCTTGGAATTATGCGCCGGAAAAAGCCAACCTCCCATCGGTTTGTCTTGCAGATACTGACATAAATACTCCGCCAAATGCGCGGGAATGGGTTGTGTTCTGGCTCCTGCCTTGGCTTGGGGAATGTAAATACAACGCCTATTCACATCTATATTCTCGATACGGATAGAGAGAATTTCCGAACGGCGCATCCCGGTTGCCAAACCAATCAGAATAAAGGGGTACATGATAGGACAATCGTCATTTTTGGCAGCCTCCAGAAGGCGATGGATTTGCTCCTGGGTGAGATATATAATCCGACCCGGATTCTCTTTCAGTTTGGTTATCTTGCAGGGTTTGTATTCAATCCAGCCCCACTCCACGGCTTTGGTCAAGATATGGGAGAACGTTTGCAATTCCCGGTTAATGGTTCCGGCCTGGAATGGGCGATATTCCGTCACCTCTTCCACTGTGCCATCCGCTTTTTTGATCTGTTTTCTGATTTCCTGCTGCTGCTCTTGCCGGGCTTTTTTGTAGCGATCCACGTCAAACGTGCTGATTTGGTTGATGACTTTCTCCCCAAAGAAGGGAGTCAGGTAGTCTTTTAATCGCTGCTTTTTGGCTTTGATTTCCTTGCCATCCCCCGCTTCAAGACGGCGGATATATTCATCACTTGCCTCTTTGAAGCTCATATGGAGCTTTCTGCCTTTAGGGAGCTTGAGCCGTCCCTCTCTGGCCTCTGTTCTGGTTTTCTCGATGAATTGCTCCGCCTGTTCTCTGGTCACACCATCAGATTCCTTGCCAATCACCCGATGAATCCGCTGGCCATCCACCATAATATTGACCAGATACCGGCCATCCCCATTTGGCAAGCGTTCAAATTCGATTCCATGTTCAGAAATCTTCTGGCCCGGTTGCAATTTTCGGATATTGGGACGGGTTAGCCTATCAAACTTCTTTGCCACATTTCCTCCTAAAAGGGAATATCATCTTCAGTAAGAAGATTTGAGGATGTAAGCTTTTTACGAGCAAATTCTTGAATAGTGGAATCTTGAATAATCCGTCTCCAGTCTGCTTTTCTCTCCATAGGCCACCATTGCGACAGATCTGAGACAGAGGCTTGTTCTTCTGGTATTTTCTTTAGGATTTCCCAGTCATCCCTGACCCTTTGTGTATTTAAATTGGCTTCATCCCTTGCATCCCAAATAAATTCCCCATAGTTAGTTTCACCAGTCCAATACCAAGCATTCTCACAAATGGTTTTCCAAATAATTTCTTCTTCATAAGTCATCAATTGATGCCAATCATAAGCCAGTCGGATAAGTCGAGCAGGTTCGTCAGGCTCCCAGAGGCGTTCTAATAGGTTGTGTCCATCCATAAATAAACCTTCATTAGTATCATTTAAAGCCTTACTCAACGCCCATTCCATAACTGAAGTCAGCGTCCGATGCTGCTTTCGACAAAGAAGCTCTAGACCATATTTTAGTTTTGGACTAACTCGCATCGTAAGAGCTTCTGCTTTGTTAGGCGTACCTTTTGCCGATTTTTTGACCATATTATCTCCAAGAAAAAGTTCTGCTCTTTTCTAAACTGTTCTGTTTTTATCTCAGGCATTGCACCATGTCAACAATTTATATAAAGTATTCTCTTGAAATACATAATTTTAAAATTTGTTCTCTTGGAGGCGGTATGCAAACAAAGACTATTGAGATTTCAATATACCCGGATGGGCGATTAGATACGGTCAATGCTTCAAAGTATCTTGGATTCAGCGAAAAGACGCTTGCCATGATGCGTTGCGAGGGAACAGGGCCGCAATTTATCAAAAGAGGGCGAATCTTCTATTTCAAAGAAGACTTGGATGCTTGGCTGAATGCGCATGGTCGTGCCAAAAGTACCGCACAAGCACGACTGGCTGAGTCTCTGTAGCAGAGGACGAGCAACGGCCATGGCAGTTTTCAAAGAACATGCGCTTCAATACGGGTTGGCAGGCTGGAAGGTGTTTCCCGTTCAGGGTAAACATCCGCTAATCAAGGGCTGGCCAGCCAATGCAAGCTGTGAGAAGTCCAGAATCACAACATGGGCCAAACAGTGGCCCAATGCGAACATCGGGATTAAGACCGGGCAGGAGAGCGGGATTTTGGTAATTGATATTGATGGCGAGCCTGGAGAGCAATCGTTAATGGCTCTGGTTGCTCAGCATGGCGTGCTTCCTGACACCCGACAAGCAACTACAGGGCGAGGCCGTCATCTCTATTTTCGCTATCCGAGAGGAGTAGAAATTCGGAATGATACTGGAAGAAAGCTGGGCCTTGGGATTGATGTGCGTGGGGAAGGCGGTTATGTGGTGGCTCCCGGTAGTATTCACTCGGAAACAGGCAGGCTTTATGAATGGCTTAATCAGGAAACCTCTCTGCAAGAGCCTCCCATGTGGCTTGTGGCATTGCTCGCCAAAAAAGAGGATAGTGCTTCAGTTGTGGCTTCAAAGGACATTTCGGTACAACAAGAAAATCGGCGTTTTGGCCGATATGTGAATAAAGCCTTGGAAAATGCCCGCTTTCGAGTAGCGAACGCTAGTCAAGGCAACCGCAACGACACCCTAAATTCCGAAGCTTATGCCATCGGTCAGCTAGTGGCTACTGGCGTATTGCCTGAATATGAAGCTAGAGCCAGTCTGGAGGGTGCGGGACAGGCTGCCGGACTCAACCATCGGGAAGTTGCCCGTACTGTGCAAAGCGGCTTGCAGGCCGGACAAAAAAAGCCCCGTAACTTGTCCGGACTGGAGACAAGAAACGATTACTTCAAGCCAAGCCTTTTATCCATCGAATGGCCGGAGCCGAAACCATTACCGAATACCTTGCCACCCGTGAAAATGTTTGACTCAGCCTTACTCCCGGTAAACTTACGGCCATGGCTGGAAGATATTGCGGAACGAATCCAATGCCCCATCGATTTTCCGGCAGTAGGGGCCATGGTTGCATTGGCTTCTATTGTAGGTAGACAGGTCGGTATCCGCCCCAAAGCGGAAGATGATTGGCTGGTAATCCCTAACTTGTGGGGCGCGATTATTGGCCGTCCTGGTTTGATGAAAACGCCAGCCCTTCAGGAACCAATGAAGCCACTGGCCCAATTGGAAAAGGTGGCCGGTCAGGAATATCAGGAGGCTCTCAAATATTGGGAAGCCTCTGAACTGGTAGCCAGAGAAGAAAAAGCAATCCTGAAAAAGGGCATACAAGCGGCGATTAAGAAAAAGGAAGATCCTAAAATACTGGCCATGGCCGCACTGGTAGAAGAAGAATCCGCCGAACCCACCCGAAAAAGGTATCTGATCAATGACTCTACTGTGGAAAAACTTGGTGAAATTATGGCAGG
>CAZXUP010000041.1:3601-14618 GCA_964643815.1 uncultured Vampirovibrionales bacterium | reverse complement strand
CCATCCCTCCTTGACTGCCTTCAACCAATGACGAAACTTACAGGATATGTTCTAGAAACATCTGCGTACCTTGACACCTGTTGCTGAGAAGGGTGATTGTGGGAACGAGAATGTTGACGCCGTTGAGGGTGCGGAAAGGGCGAGTTTCTTATTCGGCCATGGATTGCAGACGATCTCGCGCGTATTTCACAAAATCGTCTTCATTACCGCTGGAGAGGTTCAAGAACTTCTCAAAGGCACTGCGGGCGCCATTGGCGTCTTTGCTGCCATCCAGTGCAACTCCGAGGGCGTAGTAGGCGTCCGTGAAATCGGGATTGTATTTCACTGCCTCCCGGTAGCTTTGAGCTGCCAGACTGGGTTTCTTTTGTCCATCCAGGATAAGACCCTTGTAATAATGGGCCATCGGCTCCTGGTTGTTTTTGGATAGAGCCTGGTTGACCAGAGTCAGGGCGGTTGGGTAGTTCTTCTGGTTGTATGCGGTGACCGCTTTTTCGAGATTGGCGGAAGCGGCCTGTTGCTCGATGCCACCAAGGGCCTGTTGGGCTTCTGTGTACCCTGGCTTAAGTGAAAGCGCCTTTTTGTAAGCGGCTTCGGCTTTGGGCAGGTTCTTTTGCTGGTGATAAGCAGTTCCCAGGTAGTAGTGATAGTCTGGATCGTTACCGTCCTGGGCAACAGCTTTCTGGTATTCGGCAATCGCCTCGTTCAACTGGCCCTGGGCTTGCAGGCTAATGCCGTAGGCGGCCCGTATTTCGGGCGTATCCGTGATACCAAGGGCTTTTCGGAAGAGGGGAAGCGCTTCCTGGTTTTTACCTGCTTGCTGAAGGCTGACAGCCTCTTGAAAGGCTTTATAGCCAATGCCGGTCGTGGCATGGCTGGCGAGTTCCTTAAAGGTGGGGTTGTCCGGCTCCAGGCTCTGGGCTTTCTGGAATGCATCCGCGCTTTCCTGCTCTCTGCCTTGGGTCTCGTAAATGGCGCCTAGGTTGGCCCAGGTGCTGGCCAGATTCGGGTCGGCCTGTAGTGCCCGCTGGTAAAAGATGATCGCGTTGTCCAGGTCTTTCCGTTGATGGAACTCCTCACCGATTTGTGCCTGAATGGTGGCGTTGCGTGGGAAACGATCGGCATATTGTTTTAACCCGCTGGCGAGCTTGGCCGGATCGCTTTGCTGTTTCACCATGGCCAGCAGCTTCTCTTGTGATGCCTTGTGGTTGGGATCGATCGTCAACACCTTGTTATAGGCCTGGATGGCGCCATCCGTATTGCCCGAATCCTGCAAAAGGGTTGCCTTGTAATAGTTGGCCAGCAAGTGGTTGGGTTCGGCTTGCAGCACGGTTTCGTAAGCGCTTAGCGCCATCTGATACTGCCTGTCCTCCTGATACAGCGTTCCGATATTCAGGCGGATTAATTTTTTGGTGTCAAACGATGTCTGTCGATCCCGCTCTGCAAAGTATTCAGCGGCTTTATATTGCTCCATGGCCTGATGGTACAATTTCTTTTTCTGGAGGATGCCGCCCAGGTTGGCATGGCCCAAAACGCTGGTGGGATTGAATTTAATCTCGTTCGCCCAGATCTTTTCAAGCATATTCAATGCGCTGACGTTGCCTGGATTAATCGCCAATGCCTTGTCGAAATTGGCGATGGCCTTGTCCACCTCGCCGGTTTTGTACTGGGCGTTGCCCAGTTGCACCAGTGTTTCGTCATTGGCTACGCCCTTTTGGGAAGGTACGCTGCTTCCCACGGCGGCGGCGTAATACTTTTTGGATTTTTCCGGCAGATTGACGACCGTAAACAGATCGCCCAACGCTTTGGCCGCCACGGTGTCGTTTCGATCCAGTTCCAAAGCATACGCATATTCCACAATCGCTTCCGGAAACTTGCCTTGCAAGCGAAGCTGTCTGGCAAGTTCCAGGTGTTTCGATTTATCGGCCGGGTTGATTTTTAAATTATGGTAGCCCACGCTCATGTTTTCCCGGGCCACTTTACGGTTATCGTCGTGCAGGCGCTTGCGTTCCATGCCTTCCGGCCAAGCCAGCTCCAGGTAAAAATAGCCTTTTCGATAATCGTTCAGTGCGTTTTCGTCTTGCCGTAATTTATCGTGAAAATAATTGCCTCGCCGAATATAAACCGTGGCCAAATTGTTGTAGACAGTGGACAGGGCGCTATCCGGCGCGGTTGCCAGCGCCTTTTCATAGGCCTCGATGGATTGTGTGAGTTGCCCGCTGTTGAACAACTGGCTGGCCTGCTCGCTGTAGCGGGAGTATTCATCGAAGTTGCCTGTTGGGTCATCCGGGTCTGTGTAGCTTAAAGCCGTCAACGTTGTGCCAACCAGTAGCAACGCCGAAAGTCCGGTTGCAAACGATACGCTGAATGTGCGGGTGCGGGACCAAATTGGATTCATCGGATGACGCCTCAAAACTCTCAGTTGAACTCTCACTCGAATAATGACAGCACTATTATACGGAAAGCCGACGCCTTGCACAGCCTCCGGCAAAACTCATGACGTTCGTAAGCGGCTGGGGTTCCCGAATGTTCAGGAACATTTACGGGGAGAGAATCGTTTCCACCTGATGGGCCAGGTCAAAATCCAGTGCCGTTATTCCGTTGGCCGTATGCGTCCAATAGCGGACGGTTAGCGTTTTCCAGTTCAGGCTCAAATCAGGGTGGTGGTCGGCGGTTTCCGAAAGCTGGGCAATCGTGTTGAGCTTTTCCAGCGCCTCCAGGTAGGTTTTACCGGTGTAAACCCGTTCCAGCGCGTTTTCGCGAACCTGCCAGTTCGGCAAATCCTGCAACCGGGCTGAAATTTCCTCTGTGCCCAATGAGATGCTCGGACAATTCATCGTACGATTTTACCGTAATTTATAGATCGCATCCTTGGCGCTGTAGCGGTATACCTGTGTGCCCTTCGATTCGGTTTTCAGGGCGATATCGCTCCAGCCTTCGTTGCTGCGATTGGGCAGCAATGCGATCTGCTTGCCTCTGCCGTAAAAAATTTCCTGCCCATTCTTCACGATGGAAATATCCAGCAGGCCATCAGACTGGATGGCATTCTGAATGATCTCCTCCACGCTGCCGTCCCGGTTGAGATCCACCTGGCGCACCGCAAATGGCGCATGGGCGTCGTCAATATCCAGCGCCATCATGGCCATCGGCACCGGCGGCGCGCTGCTGGCGATAACAACCTCTTTTGGTACGGGGACAGGCTGTGCCGATTTTTCAATGTCCTTGGCGGATGGTGCCTGCTCTGTTACGGCGTCCGGTTGGTAGGGCGCAAAATAAGAACTGTCGTGTGCTTTCTCGGGATGATCACCCGCACGATCCCCTGGGCGATCCAACGATTCAAAATAGCGGCCTGAATGTTGGCCGAATTTGCCCACATTGAAAAGCTTTGCCAGCAAATCCGGACGTTCGCCTTGCTTGATCAACTGGATGCTGCCCGTGAGGCGATCCCGCTCGTAAACGGCGCCGGATTTTTCGTCGCTGGGCCAATGTTCGTAGCGCAAGAATAGTTGAAATACCAACGCCCCAAAAACCAGAAAGCCAATCAGCCTTAGCATCGCCCAAAACCTCGCTTTGTCTCCACGTATTACTATTATACGCAAAACCGATGAGTTTGGTTTCAAGCGCCTTGGGCTGCTGATCTACTTAAAAGAGGGTGTGCCACGGTATACGGCCAAGCAAAACCAACAGGCGATCTTTCCAGGATTGCAGGCGCCCCCGCAGGCCGGGTGGATAAGTCGAGGACTCCTGAGAAGATGTTGCCTGAGGGGGTGTCGTCTGAGGAGAACCCGCGGGGTGCGGAGGTTTTTCTGCCGGTTTGATTGCCAGTGGTTTTTTGCCGGATGGTTTCCGGCAACTGCATGGATGCGGCTCTCCCGGTGATTTGCACGCGCGAAACCGGATGCTGCTGATGCTCATACTTCGATGTCCCCTCACCCATTCATGATTCATTAGGCCAAACTTTTAAATTGTTATTATATTTAAAAGTTACAAAAAGAAAAGTAAACCTTTCCGACTCTTGTGTTACTGCTCACAAATTGTATTCAAAGTGGGGGCTGGATGTGAGTGATCTCCATAATTTCAAGCATTCAGCTTAAAATAGGACGCTAATTTGGCTATAACTGCTTTTAGAGATCCAGGTGCCTGCGCTCAAGTTTTTTTGCGGATGGCCGTATAATACCCATGTGAGTTGCTTTGAGGGTTGTTTGTCGTGATGGGCTGTAATCCGTACAGAGCCGAGCAAAGGAAGGATTGAACCGCATGAAACTAAGATGGCTGCTTGATTTGATGGTGTTGATGACCCTTACCCCCCCCCGAGCCGGGTTTGGCGGAATAAACATGCCCTTAGCCCCTTCCCTGGCTTCACACTGGCCGAATTATTAATTGTCCTGATGATTTTGGGGGTGATTGCCACGTTCACGATTCCCAAGGTTTTGCAGGTTCAGCAGGATGCTAAATACAAATCCATGGCCAAAGAGGCGGCTGGGATGATTACAGAGGCGTATAGTCGTTATCGGGCTCAAAATGGCTTAAACGCTTCAATGGCATCCTCTGACCTGGCGCCCTATATGAACTACACGGTTATTGAGACTTCGGGAGTCCAATTCGACAGTTACCAGGGTGGCGGTAACAAAGGATGCAACCCCCTAGTCCCTTGCCTCAGGTTGCATAACGGCGCGATTTTGCGTCTTCGATCGGATCAACACTTTGGCGGGAGTGCCAGTACCAACGCGATCGATTTCTACTTCGATCCAGATGGCAAGGTAACGGACGACACTACGAATGGACCCGGCAAAAGCGTAAATTTCTTCTTGTATTACAATGGTCAGCTCAGGACCCGAGCTACAATTGAACCGAACACATCAACCAACACTGTTGTGTCTAACCCTGATCCAACGGCCGATCCGCCCTGGTTTAGCTGGAATTAAGAATTGAAAGGGGATTCTGATGCGGTTCAATTTTTTGTCTGTGTGTAGGGCCCGTGGCTTAACGGCGTTGAATGCATAGGGCGTCAGCCCTGCCTTTGCCCACCGATCCTGAGAGTGTGTAAAATCCTCTAACCTGACGCCTGGCGGTCCACCCTGGTTCAAATGGGATAGGAACTCTTCACAATCAGCCGCCTTCGCCCCTGCTTTCACGGGGAGCAGCGTCAGCCGGAAGCCATTAAACCAGGAAACGGAGTTCTATAAGCACCTGTTGTATAATCCTGACAATGGATTCCTGTTTTCGTGGGAATGACAGAATCGTTTAATCTGAAGAAAAACGTTTGTGGAAATGCTTATGATGCGCGTGGTTCAGTCTGTTTTGCCTTTTTTATTGTTGCTGCTGTTCGTATCGGGTTGTGGCGAGCAGCCGACGGAAGCACCCAAAAAGCCGTTGTCGAAAGGGCAGGAGATTTTTTTGACGCACTGTGTGTCTTGTCACATGGGTGTGGGGGATCCCCCCGGTCCGAACGCGGTCGTTCTGGACTCCGCCAAGTTGCAGTTGGACAGCAGGTTTGAAAGTTTTCTCCGCAAGCCTGTTTCCGCGATGATGCCCTCCTTTGATGAACACCTGATTAGCAAGGATGACGCGCAGAAACTATATGCGTATCTGCTGGAAGCAAAAGCCCCACCCCAGTAGCTTAAATTTTTGTACCGGCGCGGTGCAGCCAAAAGGCTAGCCAGGTAACAGGGTTCAACGCAAAAGCACGTCGCCCCGAAAATGCGAGCACCGCTTTGGAACGCTTGCCTAGATGTTTCTCACTCTTTCCAAAATGCCACAGCGGTTTTTGAAAGCCGGGAATCTCAAACAGGCTGTTGGTGCTGATGACTTGCCAGCGGCTCAACTCTCTTAACGCCCGCTCGCCATGGCTCGCGCCGGTTCCGCTGTCTTTCCAGCCTCCCCAGGGCGCACAAGCCATGGCATAGTTGCTGGCGCCCACGTCATTAATCACGACAGTCGCGCAATGCAATTGTCCGGCCAGTTGTCGGGCTTTACCCGCCGGGCCGAAGATGCTGATGGTCAGGCCAAACGGGGTGGCGTTGGCTTGCCGGATGGCGTCTTCAATCGTTTCATACGCAATCACGGGCAACACCGGGCCAAAGACTTCTTCTTGCAGAACGCGGGCATCGTTGGGCACATCGCAAAGCAAGGTTGGTTCATAAAAATAACCGGTTTCGTTTTCCAATCGCTTGCCACCGGTCAGCAATGTCGCGCCGTGAGCCAGCGCATCCTGTACTTGTTCATCCACTCGTTCCAATTGGGCTTCGTTAATCAACGGCCCGAGGTGGCTTTTGGCATCGCCGGGCAAACCCACTCTCAGTTGGGCTATTTTGCTTTGCAAATGTTTTAACACCGTTTCAAGATGTTGCTTTGGAACATACAAGCGCTTGACGGAAGCGCACGCCTGCCCCGTGTTGACGAAGCGACCCCACACGGCATAGCTGGCCGCGTGTTCCAGATTGCAACCCGGCAAGATAATCATGGCGTCGCTGCCGCCCAGTTCCAGGCTATGCCAGATTCCGCGCGCTGTGAGTGCTTCCCGAATCCATCGTCCCGTTTGCGTGCCGCCGGTAAAGATAAGCCCGTCCACTTCGTCATTCACCAGGGCCGCGCCGGTTGCGCCATCGCCGATGACACATTGAAGAATATCTTCCGGCAAGCCAGCCTGATTGATGACTTTGCGAAACAGTTTGCTCAGCCGATGGCCGGTGGCGGGCGTCAGTTCGCTGGGTTTTAAAATGGCCGTGTTGCCGCTCATCAACGTGGCCGCAATGCCGCTGACCGGAATGGCCAGCGGATAATTCCACGGGCTGATGATGCCGATGACGCCGCGGGGTTGCGCGGTTTCCACATGGCTTCGTCCGGTAATCAAAGAGATTAGATCCGGTTGGATGCGCCGGTTTTTTAAAACGCTGGGGCCGACTTCGGCATAGTAGTTCAGTGTATTCAGGGCCGTACCGATATCCGCTTCCAGTGCGTCATGAAACGGCTTGCCGGTTTCCTCGCTGATGATGGCGGCCAGCTCATCCGCCTGCGCGTACAACGCATCCGAAAGACGCTTGAGCAGCGCGGCGCGCTCTTTGAGCGATGTGGCTCGCCACTGGCTTAAGGCTTGCCGGGAGCGCTCGACCACCCGGCGCACTTCGTTGGGCCGAAAGGCCGGATACGTGGCAATCAACTCCCCGGTGGCGGGGTTTCGTTTTTCAATCAGGCGGGCGCTGGTTGTGGACATGGGGATATTATAGCGAAACTGGCCATGCTGCGTTGATTTTTCCGCAGACGAGCTTACGCTTTGATGAGAGCCGTGACAAGACCCGCCAAATTAAATTGAAGATTTGCCTGTGAGCGTCGATAGCCAAAACAACAGGAGCTGGAGATCTCATGAATTTTTCGCAAGCGTTTAAAGTCTTTCAACTCAATATTCTGCGCCAGTCGGGCATTGCGGTAACGCCGCAACAGCTGGGCTTAAAGTCCGATCCGATTGCCGACTTGCAAGCCAAGAACAATCTGCCGGGTAGTTTCGGCAATATTCTCAACCGAATGGGGGCTGCCAACCTGACGCCACCAACCCCGCCCGTACCGCCCACCGATCCGGCTGACAGCGCGGCCCAAAGCCAGTATCAACAAGACCTGCTGGGCTATACGCAAAACATGCAGCTGTATAATCAGCGTTTTATGCAACTGTTGCTGCATCAGTTCCAGATGATGCAGCAAACCCTGGCATCCCAGCAGCAAACAAACTCCAGTAGCTTGACCGGGAGCGACCCGACTAGGGCCATTGGCAGCATTCTGGGCGGTGTTTCGGATAGCTGAACGGAGGTTTGACGAGCGTCAAATGCGGGAATAATTTTCCAATCCCGGTCTGTCAAACAAGATGTATGAACTGTGATTTGTTGAGTGAGTAATTTGTAAGGTGCGCGCTATGAGAAGACAACTGATCTGTTTGGGAGTGAGCCTAGCTGTGGCCGCTGTGTCCACCCTGCTGTTTGAAACGCCATCCCGTGCGGATGAGCAGGCAGTGTCGTTGGGAGACCTGCGAACATTTGACGTGCAGGACTTTGAGCAGACTGGTTTGGAACTGGGACGTTCAAATCTGCCGCCCGAGCTTGTGGAATACGCCCGTGAGGCCATTCAAACGGATGAGCGTCTTCGCTATAGCTCTCCTGGTCAGGGCGTTGTTCATTTATATTGCGAAACGCCCGATTGCGGACGTTTGCGCATCGAGGTGACGCAGGGTCCGGATGGCCCGATGGTGTGGCAAACTACGGAAACCTATCGCAGCCTGATGGGCAAGTTGTTTATGTTCCAGTCGTTCCAGCCGGATAATCGCAAATTTGCCAAGATGCTGGTTTCTCGCCTGGCTACCGACTACGAGAAATCGTTAAAGGCCGTGCCAACGAAGATTGAAATTAAGGAAGAATAAGCCATCTCGTAGGGTTTGAAAGATAAGGGCTGCTGGAATGGCAGCCCTTATTGGTTTTGGAATATTTTTTACACTATCTTGATACGGATCAGGCGCATGCCGTCTTTGGAGTTGCCCATCGCGCCTTTGATCATTCCTTGCTCCAGGCCCTGTTCCGCTGTTTGTTCGCTCTCGGGGCTGGAGGCAACTTGCGCTGCTGGATGTTCCGATTGCAACATCTTTGTTTCGATAGCAATGACGTCCGTATTTGGCAGGTCCGTCTTATCGACTTCGCTGTTGACGATAAATTCCGTTTTTTCCATCAGATACTGCAACTGTTTTTCAAAGATCGATTTCACCAGGGACGATTCCTGGGGCAAGGGCCGTCCTTTTCGCTCCTGGTAGGCTTCCATCGCTTTGATGCAGACCATAATCTTGATGGCTGTTTCATGCCGCATGGGGTCGGGCATGAGATACAAATGGTTGAAGGCCTGGTGGACCATCGGATCGCGGTCATACCATCGCCGCTTGACTTTTGATTTCATCAGGCCGATGACTTTTTCGGTGCCAAGCTTTTTGACGCCGTGTTCGTTACGTTGAGAGACTTGGTGCATCTGCATCGAGCCGACGATGATCGAGGCAATCATCTGTTGCTGGTATGGCTGAATCTGCTCCATCATACGGACGGCCTGAGACAGTGACGGCAAACGGTCATACCAGCGTGTAAAACCTATGTTGCGGCCTATCATGGGTGCACAGGGTTCCTCAACGGTCAAAACAGTCTTCACAGAAATAATCGTCACAGCAGTTATCGGCCGGTTCATTCAAAAATTAAATGGGTTTTCAGGAACCGTGTTAATTGCGCCGAAAGGGCGACAATACGGTTTTTACCGGACAGAAACACCTTATATCCTGTGCAGCCCCACTATCCCTACGAAAGTGGGTACACGCCACACCGGTTCTCGGGTATAATACTGGACGAAAGGCATTGTTGAAGTTGTAAAGAACCTTAATAATGTTAAAGTTCAGGCTGTTTCGGTCGATAATTCATCAGTCCAACAAGTCTCCCGATTCAGGAAGAGAGCTGCAAGGTCCAATGAGCAAACCGCTTGCCTTACAATCTGCCCGAGGATATACCCTCATTGAGCTGGCGGTGGTGATTGCCGTGCTTGGCATACTAACCGCTTTTGCCGTTGTCTCTTTCGGAAATACGGGTGAACGGCGTGACGCGACGATGGTGCAAGCGGCTCAGGCCAACCTGCAATCCATTATTTCCCAGGGTTCCGTGCGGATGGACACCAGACCGGATCAACTGCCTGCCAACATGGTATTAACGGCAATCCAGATGGCCGTTGGAGAGCAAGGCGCCAGTAACCAGCGCGTACGCTTCACATCGGCTGGCAACCAGTACACCATGTCCCTCGACGAATCCAGCCGCAGTGCAACCTTCGATGTCACGAACACAGGCGATGTCAGGCTTATTGGACTGAATAACTTCCCTAATTACGTGGTGGACCGTACCAATGCCGTCTGGACAATTCGAAAAGGCCCATAGGCCCCATGCTTCTCGCCGAAAATCGGTGAAAGGCCTCACGCTGCTTGAGGTGGCATTGTGTATTGCCATTCTGGCCATCCTGTCTGTTGGTGTCAGCAGCCTGGTTAAAACGGGCGTGGAAACGCAGTTGGCTCAACGCGTCCACCAGGATATGCAGGCCATCGGGATGAACATTGTGGATGACCTGCGCCAGGACATCCGCACGGCGGACCGGGCGACAGTAGCTGGCGGGGGTAACACATTAACGCTGGATATGCCGACGGGCACCCAGATTGTTTACCAATTAAGCGGCGCCAACGCTTTTACCCGTTGGGAACAGGCAACCGGCGCCACAAAGCTGTATAACGATCCCAACGTGTTTACGGTGCCTTTGCAGGTGCAATGCCCTGCCGGGTGCTTTGAGGCGTTGATGCCGAACAATGATGCGGTTCCGTCTCCCCGTCAGATTTTTGTGAGAACGTTGAGTGTGGCCCAGGTGTTGCCTGCCGGAAACGCCGGAACAATGATCGATCAGAGCTTTGGCCCGGCCAACTTCACCTTGCGGGAGTTTTCGTTTGATGTGATGAGCGCTACCGAATTCCAGTAGTAGCCAGATAATCGAGTAGCTTCCGAAAGGCTTTGCCCCGGTGGCTGATGCGGTTTTTTTCGTCCGTGTCCAGTTCGGCCATGGTACGTGTGTCACCCATGGGCGTCACAATCGGATCGTAGCCAAACCCCTTGTCCCCGCGCGGCTCGGTATTAATCACCTGCAATTCGCTGGATTCCAGCGCTTCAAAGCACACGCCTTGTTCGGCCTGCCAAAGCACCATCCCGCAGCAATAGCGCGCGGCGCGATTGGATTGTCCCCGCATCAGCGTCAAAATCCCCTGACACAAGTCGGTGTTTGTCATGCCGCTTTCGTTTGTTCGGTCCAAGGGCATCCGGTTGGGATGCGAGCGCCCCAGCAGCGTATCCCGAATGGCAGGTGTCATCCAGCGGTTGGAATAGAGTCCCGGAAACGGGCTGACCCCGGCGTATCCGTCCAGCGCGTCCACCACCATCCCCGAATCTTCCGCCAGCACGTAGCCGCCAGGTACCACGGG
>CAZXUP010000041.1:2770-3591 GCA_964643815.1 uncultured Vampirovibrionales bacterium | reverse complement strand
CACGGGCGGCGTGGCCATGGCTTTCAGCCGGGCGTTTTCCAAAAAGTCTTGACCCGTTTCCTCAATATCACCCATGGTTTCGTTCAAGGCCAGCTCAATCGGCAGATCGCTTTGCTGTAGCCAGTGTTCCAGCTCCAGACGCTTCCCGGCGTTTTTGCTGGCTAACGTAATCACCCGTTTGCTCATGCTGTCGGCGCTTTCACGCAAAGCCAGCCGTAACGCGGGTATTGGTACTCGATGAAGCTGGCGGGCAGGATTCCAATGCGTCTGACGTGGAGAGGGATCTCCCGGCTCACTTGGGTCAGCAAGCGTTCCTGGGCTTCCGCCTCGTCGGCTCCCTGGTTGATGATGAGCAAGATCCCCTGAGGCTCCAGCAGGGTCAGCAGATGCCGCAAGACGGCCTCGGGCTGAAAACAATCCACAGGCAACCCCCAGGCCAGATGCGGATCTTTGACGACGAAGGGCAAGAACTGGCTGATGACTGTAGCGGGTTCGGGCCAGTTCAACACATCGCCCATATGGAACGATGCCTGTGGCAGGTGACGGGCAAAGGCCAGGGCGTAGTCTTTCCGGCTGTACAGATCGGTATAGCGCCGGTTCGGGTCGATTTCAACCCCGTCGATTTGAAAGGTTTCCACAGCTTTGGACTGGGTGAACGCCGCCAGGGCATCAACATAGCTCCAATTCTTGGCACCTGCGTCCAACCAGCGTAATCTCGACGCTTTTTTAAAGAGATGCTCAAATGCATCCGGTTCGGCCTCATAAAAGGTGTCCAGCCACTCCAGATAGCTCAGGCTTTCTAAAAAGCGCTGGCGTGAGGC
>CAZXUP010000041.1:0-2760 GCA_964643815.1 uncultured Vampirovibrionales bacterium | reverse complement strand
CTTTGCGCGTGGGTCAGATCATAGCGAACCAGCAAAGCTTCTGCCTTGTGCCGTATCTCAGAAGCCGCATCAAACAGGCCGTCTTTGGGTTCAGGCTTTTCCCGATACCCGCCTTGACGCCAGGAGAGCCAGTTGCGAAGCGCCAACCCTGCACGATTTCGCTCCGAACGCACGGCGTCGGGCAAATCCTCCATAAACCAGTCTTTGAACGGACGAAGCATGCTCTCTGTTGCTGTCAGGCTCTTTATAACCACTCTGCTTCAGCCATTATACAGAAGAATGCGCGCACGCTGGCAAACGCCGGAAGGTGGCGGTTGAATGCTTGTTCAAAACCCCGTTTATTGCCGACTTGCTGACCTTGAACCGCGAAATAATAGTGCTCTATTTACTGGCCGTGGTTGGTTCGAAGCGCCATCATTTCCTGCTGAGCTTGCAGTTTGACTGTTCTCAGCTGCTCGTAATTGCCAACGTCGCGCCCTGTCATCGAATCAATGGCGCTGATCAGGCACATAAGCACCAGAGCGCCCAACAAAGCGATTTCGATGGTTGGCAGCCTGAATTGACGGAGTTCCTTAAGCACGTGTTCGATATATCCTTCCCAGGACTTCATTGTGACTAACGATGCCTTTCTAAATGCCTTGTATTCTCAATAAAGCGTGGAGATCCTGCTTTAAGAAGGGTGTGTCCCGGTGTTTTGGGTCTCTGGATTAGAATGGTGATGATTGTTTTAAAAAGGATTCTTATTTGATTATAAGCTCAGTTTTTCAAGTTTTGTAGTGGTTGAGAAACAAATATTCGCAGAAAACTGCTAAGATCTTCAAGAGTTCCTTCAATAGCTTTATTATAGGGCCTCACCCCCTGTTTTTTGGACCCCCCACCCGTATGAATTTTCCTGTAGTAAGAAAACGCCGTTTGCGAAAGTCTCAGCTGTTTCGCGACTTTGTGGCGGAAACCCGGTTATCGCCCGGCGATTTGATTTATCCGATTTTCGTCAATGACGAGCGAGCAAGCCGGATCCCGATCACGTCGATGCCGGGTATTTATCAACAGTCGGTTGATAATATTGCCATTGAGGCGGGTAAGGCCATGGAGGCGGGCATCCGTGCGGTGCTGTTGTTTGGCGTGCCTTCCGAAAAAGACCAGGAAGGCAGCAGCGCCTGGTTTGAGCAGGGCGTCACCCAGCGGGCCATTCGAGAACTCAAGCGCCAGTTTGGCCAGGATTTGATGGTGATTGCCGACACCTGCCTGTGCGAATACACCAGTCATGGCCATTGCGGCGTCATGATGGAAGGCCGGGTGTTGAACGATCCGACGGTCGAGATTATTGCCCGGACGGCGGTATCGCAGGCTCAGGCGGGTGCCGATATGGTAGCCCCCTCGGATATGATGGATGGCCGGGTGGCGGTCATCCGGGATGCCTTGGATGATGCGGGTTATGATGACCTGCCGATTATGGCGTACTCTGCCAAGTATGCCAGCAGTTTGTATGCTCCGTTCCGCGAAGCCGCCGATTCTACCCCGGCTTCGGGTGATCGAAAAGCCTACCAGATGGACCCTCGCAATGCCCGCGAAGCCCTGGAAGAAGTGGCTTTGGATGTCCAGGAGGGGGCGGATATCGTGATGGTGAAGCCCGCACTGCCGTATCTGGATGTGATTGCCCATGTGCGGCAGATGGTGAACCTGCCGGTGGCGGCCTACAATGTTTCCGGCGAGTACAGCATGGTGAAGGCGGCGGCGGCCAACGGCTGGATTAACGAGCGTAGCGTGGTTCTGGAGTTGCTCACCGGCATCCGGCGCGCCGGGGCCGATTTAATCATTACCTATCATGCCGTCGAAGCCGCCCGCTGGCTGAAGGGCTAGAAGACTTTTTCTAATCGAAGTTTAACGGGGCCGAGTGCCGGGATTGCCATGCAGCAAATGATGTCCCTGGGCCAGCAGCTTGAGGATGCGGGAAGGGTCTTGGCTGGCGCGATTGGCGAGGATTTTTTCGGCTACCATTGTCAGCATTTCCGGGACGCTATAGTCGTCGTATTTTCTGATTGTCTGCGGGCTTTCCGGTTTCTGAAACAGATTTTGAAAAACCTGTAAAACGGACTGATCCTCAAACAGTAAAGATACAGGCTTGGCGAGTCTCTGGATGCGTTGCTGAAGCATGCTTCGCAGGCTATCCGGTTTAGCCAGGCTTTTAGGTTGAAGCGTCTTGGGCGCGAGTCCGAACTCTGTGCGCAGGTGTTTGGCCAGTTCGCGTAAAACGGTTTCCAAGGCTTCCGAATGACTGCTTCCCGCCTGCTCTTCCAGCGTCCGAAGCAGTTTTTCGCCGGGCTGTCCGTTCCGGCTCACCTTCAGCAGGGTCAAGACCAAACTGGCGGTCTGAATGGCTTCCTTCCGTTCTTTAAAATTGCCGTTGCAGGCCAGCTCAGCCCAGCGAACTGCTGTTTTCGCCGTGGCGATCAGCGGTGTTGCGTGCGCGCTGGTCTCAAAGGGCAGTAGCGCCCGGGTCGTCTCAAACACCCCCCGGTTGAACTGCTCATCCGGTTTGCCTGCAAACAGAGGCTGGTTTTTTCTTTGTGGTTGAAAGCCCGGTTGTCTGTATCCTGCCCGAGGAGAAACCCATGAGATGGACATCGCTGGATGACCTCTGCTATAAAAATACGAATCAAGAATAAAACACTCATTAATGGATTGCAAGACAACGGATGACGTCTTTGAGGAAAAATGTCTGACTGTCTATAGTAAGCAAACGATGTGGACTAAAGCCGT
>CAZXUP010000040.1:7027-14743 GCA_964643815.1 uncultured Vampirovibrionales bacterium | reverse complement strand
CCCGGGGCGGCGACTCCATCCGCATCGCGGAAAGCGTCGGCATGGATGATGTTGAAACGGATGATCTCGGGGAGGAGACAATCGCACCCTCCGAAAGAGACAGCGGAAAGTCCGCGCTATCGGGCGGTAACAAGGACGGTTCCATATGGACGACCGCTTTGGAGGCATCCATCGTCTCGGCAGCAAGCTCGCTCTCGGCTCCAGGCGTCATAATGGAGCCGTTTGCCGATGAGGCGCCATTGCCGCCCTGAACCGGAATGGGCCCGGAGTAGGATTTGAGACCGGCTTGCTCATCGGCAGGAGCAAAGGATCGTTCGGATGACCGCGGCGCGCCGGAAACGCTGCCACTCTCCCGCAGCGTCGTCGCCATGCGAATCGCCTCTTGCAAAGGCTGGCTCATCGGGTTGAGCAACGAAGTGGCAACCATCACCCATGGATTCACAATCAGATCCACCAGTTTTTCGATGCTTTCATTGACGGCAAACTTCAACTTCTTGACCGCCGGCACCTGGCTACGGATGGCCTTGACCAGCTGTTCCTGACTGATGGCATCCTTGCCGCCAATGGATTCCTGTAGTTTCACCAGGGCAATCGCCCGCACCAGGTCTTGCCGCTCCCAGCGCAAGTCCAGTTCTTGCGTGATTTCATTCACCGCAACCAGCGCTTCATCCAGAATATCATCGGCTTCGGCCTGTAGACGCTCGATAATATCGACATACAAGGCTTCGGGCGACTCGCAGGTCACTTTCCCCAAGTCCAGAATACGACAATAGACGCCTTCTCGAACCAGGCCGACAAAGGCTTCCAGCAGCGCGCTTTTTCCGATACCCGCGTCGCCGGTGATCAGCGCCGCCTTGGGCTGACCGGTCTTGGCAAAGTTCAGCAGCTTGAGCAGTTGCCGCAACTCGGTTTTTCGCCCCTGAATAGGCACATTCTCCAGAAGATAAATCTCCCGGGTCGGGGCATCATAGAGAGATTGCGATGTCGTCAAGGAAAATTTCCCGCTCTACTGGTCACGGCACAAACATCCGGAGGACTGTATTATATAATAAAATAAACTTACCCACTTGGGATAGAGCGTCTGTCGGATCTCAACCAAAAACCGGCAGGATAGACTAAGTAGGATCGGAGCTACTGAGATCGAATCAGCATTCCGTTTATCGTTGCGGAGGTGTGACCTATGAAAAAGCAAGCAAGCGTTTGGTTAATTGTCAGTTTTCTCATCCTGGCCGTTGGCATTGTATACGCCTTATCAACGTCCACGCCGCCACAGCCCGGCGGCAGCGCCAAAACCAGCCCTCAGACACAGTCAACCGTAACACCAACGCCCGAAAGAACAACCGAACTGGCGATGTCTCCGGATTTAAGCAAAGTGGATGCCTACGAGTTTCTCGATCCGGTTCCGACAGGCAAACCGGCGCCCAATTTTACCGCACAGACGGCCCAGGGCAAAACCATCCATCTGTCTGACTTCAAAGGCAAAAAGAACGTCGTCCTGGTCTTCTATTCGGGCAGTTTCTGCTCCGTCTGCGGCGCACAACTCACCAACCTCCAAAACCACCTGACCGACTACAAAACACAGGATGCTGAAATCATCGCCATCAGCGCCGACGACAAGGCTCATGCCATGGAGAGCGTCGGCGAACACGGCCTGTCGTTTAACGTGGTGCCCGACGCCGACAAGAAGCTCATCAAGCAGTTTGGCGTATCCAACATTTCCAAGGGCGGCATGGCTTGGCCCTCGCTGTTCATCGTCGATAAAAAAGGCATTGTCCAGCTAAGCTACGCCAGCAAAGAGGGTCACCGGCTGCACAGCAACGAGATTCTACCAAAACTCTCAAAAATTACCGGCAAACCAGCCCCCAGACTGGATTACGAACAGTAGCCTTCAACCGGCGGGCAATCAAATCAGCCGATGGACCGTAACACCGTCGGTAGGAGTAGCGTTTGGTAATTTGATTGCGGCGACCGATGGCGCACCGGAAGGCGTTGCCTCCACCCAACCCTGGGATGCCGTCTTCAGGCGGGAAGTGGCCCCTTTCAAAATATTTGCCAACATCATTGAGGTTCGGCCAATCAGTCCCTGAAGCTCTTCCTCAAAGTAGATTTCCACCTGGACTTCGGCACTGGCGGCCACAACCGTGGCAGAACGGGCATGCTTGCCGTCAAACAGGTACATTTCACCAAACATATCGCCGGGTCCCAGCTTGGCAATCGGCACCAGGGCCATTTTTCGGTTTCGCTTGCAAACAACCACCTCTCCTGAAAGGATTTTGTAGCTGCGATCACCCAGAGCCCCTTCAACGACAATCGTCTGGCCCTTCAAAAACTGCTGTGTCGGTCTTGCTTTCATAGCCATATCAACTCAATCCACGATTCTGCCCGTTACTGCCCGGTTTCACTTCTCCGTTCCGCTTTTGTCCGCGAAAAAAGCAGGATAAACCTTGTATCGTCCGTCAGGCGAAAAACTGGAGGGGGAGACGCCTAAATATTACAAAATGTAAAACTCGGCTATAGACAACATGCCTGGTCATCATTTCCACGCCGGAACCGTGATAAAAGAAGAGAACAGGTCAGTCAGGCAAGAATAAGAAGGAAACGCAGAATGGCAATCCGTCCCATCACCTTTGGCACCGTCTACAAACAACAGCCTCCCAAATCCATTGATGCTAAACCCGAGTGGTTTTTAACCGATGATCAGCGATACTTCGTGGTTAATGGACCCAACGACCAGGATAAAACCAGGTTATCCAAGGCAACCCAGCAGTTTCGTCAGGCCGACGACGAATTTGCCAACAGCAAAGGCAGTACGGAAGAACGGCAAACCAGGAAGACTAGCGCAAACAGGCTAAAAAACGCTTTGCGCCAATTACAAATCAATCTTGCCGCCCAGGCTCGTGACTTGAACCCATCAGAGCGTAAACTGGTTGAACAGGAGAAATAAAACTCTCGACCAGTAGCGCCATCTCACAATAATCGGTCAAGCTATATGACAACAAAAAAGAACAACGTGTTGCGGCTTCAGTATTCTATTTTAACGCTTTGCGCGAGAGATAAAATCGACGTGCGCCGGACCTTCGTATAGCGCCTTGGGACGGATGAGGCGGTTGTTATCCAACTGCTCAATCATATGAGACGTCCAGCCCGCTACCCGTGACAAGGCAAAGATAGGCGTGTAGATTTCAATCGGCAGCCCCATCAGGTAATACAAATAGGACGTCGGAAAATCGACGTTGGGCACAATGTTTTTCTCGCGGCGCATCACACTTTCCACAATCGCCGCTGTACGGTGCCACGTGGTATCACCCAGCTTTTCGCTCACTTCAGCGCCCATTTCAATCAAAATCGCCGCGCGCGGATCACCGGTTTTGTATTCACGATGTCCAAAACCCATAATTTTTTTCTTGGTCTCCAAGGCATCCAGCACCCAGGCTTCCGCATTCTCGGGTGAACCGATTTCCATCAGCATCCGCATGGCCTCTTCGTTGGCGCCGCCATGCAGCGAGCCTTTTAACGCGCCAATCGCCGAGACGGTGCCGGAATAAATATCCGACAGCGTGGAAACCGTCACACGGCTGGCAAAGGTGGAGGCGTTGAAACCATGATCCGCATAACAAATCAGTGTGGAATCGAACACCTTGGCCACATACGAATCCGGTTTTTTACCGTGCAGCATGTACAAGAAGTTTTCACCATGCCCCAGGCTGTTATCCGGTTTGACAATCTTCTCGCCTCGGGTGATGCGATAGCTGTAGGTGATCACCGTCGGGAACTTGGCCACCAGACGAATGGCCTTGCGCACGTTGGCGTCATGGCTGTCATCGTCCTTATCGGGGTCGTGCAGCGCCAGCAAGGCAACACCGGCTTTCAGCATATCCATCGGGTTGCTGTTTTTGGGGAAGGTCTTGAACGTATCGACGATTACATCCGGGATCTCCCGCTCGGATTTCAACAGCTTGCAAAAATCGTCGTACTCTTTTTGATTGGGCAGATGTCCCTGGATGAGCAAAAACGCCACTTCCTCGAATGTGGCATTCTGGACGAGATCGCGAATATCGTATCCGCGATACATCAGGCTGTTGCGGTCGGGGTTGACATGCGAAACCGTCGTCGTGCCTGCAATAACCCCTTCAAGACCTGGACTGTACTCTGCCGTTTTCATCGGAATCCCCTTTAAGACTGTGTAACTGAAACTTTCTCTAGCCGCCACCGGTTGGCTTGGTGGAAAACTGGGTTGCCAGGGAGGCATCCAACCGTTCGTAATCCTGATAATGCACCAACCGATAAAGGTCTTCCCTGGGTGTCATTTGCGCCAGCAGCGACTGCTGGGTCCCTTCCTCTTTCAGGCTGCGCATGGCATCCTCAACTGCCTTCATCATGATGCGAAACGCCGTCATGGGAAAGATAACGATATTATACCCGATCGCCTCAAACTCCTGTAGGCTGATCAGCGGCGTCTTGCCAAACTCGGTCATATTGCCGAGCAAAGGTGCTTTCACCTGCCGGGCGAATTCGGCAAATTCCTCTTTGGTTGTCAACGCTTCAGGGAAGATCATATCCGCACCTGCCGCCATATAGGCATTGGCCCGCTTCACCGCGTCATCAAACCCATGTACGGCTTTGGAATCCACCCGGGCAATCACCAGAAAATCGGGATTCACACGCGCTTCCACGGCAGCGGCAATCTTCTCGCGCATCTGCTCAACAGAAATCACCTGTTTGCCGTCCAGATGACCGCACCGTTTGGGCATCACCTGATCTTCGATGTGCAAACCGCTCAAGCCCTGACGTTCATATTCCTGAACCGTGCGAAACACATTGATGGCCTCACCGTAGCCATTATCCGCATCCGCAATCGCCGGGATATTCACCGAACGCGCAATATAGCCCGCCTGTATCGCCATCTCGCTGGCGGTCATCAAGCCGATATCGGGGTAACCGCCCACACCATTGGACAGGCCCGCACCGGACACATACAGCGCCGAAAAGCCGACTTGCTCAATAATTTTTGCGCTGATGGCGTTAAACGCGCCCGGCATGGCAACCGTACCCTGCTTCAACAATTTTCGAAGCGTGGCAGGCTTGTTGGCAGCAGGTTTCAGCAAGGCTTCCGTCATACGAATTTACTTCTTCCCTTTGGCCAGCGCATCGGCAAACAAATCGAAGATTTCGGAAATATCTTCGCAGGTGTCGATAGACCACAGCGCATCGAGAATTTCCTCCACGGCCTTGTCGCTCATCACGCGGCTGGCCAGCGAACGGAATTTTTTCTCGATGTCCGCATCGCCCATCGGGTTTTTGTTATGCCCCAACGGGTAGCTGACTTTCTTGCTGAACGTCTTGCCGTCCGTCGTCTTAATCGTCAGCAGGTTGGGGATGCCGTCCGGGTAGCCCGCCGTCATTTCGGCGTTGCGATTGACTTTCACTTTTTGAATCAGCGCCCGCAGCTTGGGTTCATGGATGCGCTCATGCGTAAAGGTATCGAGTGTGATATCGCCATCGATCAACGCTGCGGACACGCAATACGGCATGCTGTGATCCGCCGTCTCGCGGCTTTCCGGCGCCCAGTGTTCGATAAAACCCGCGATGATATCGACGGCGGCATCAAAGCTTTCAATCGTGATGGATTCGATCTTCGAATCAATATCTTTCGCGCCAATTTGCTCACGCAACTCCAGCGCGGCTTCAATCGCGCTCTGCGAATGGTATTCGGCGGGAAAGTGCTTGACGTAGGTGTGGTTGATCATAAAGTCGGAACTACCGTTCTCACCGCCGAACGTAGCCAGTTCAAACGGCCCGGACACCTGCGCCCAGAAACCCATTTCGCCTTCAAAAATTTCGGAAGGGCCTGTCATGCCGTTTTTAGCCAACATGGCGGCAAACACGGCATTGCGCGACGCGTTGGCAAACGCGCAGCCTTTCCAGTGAGACAACTCGCCCACGCGGGTCTGACGCATCGCGTTGTTAGGCGTGGCGGCCAAACCTTGCACATGCACCAGTTGGCGCTTATCCAGGCCGTACAATTTACCGGCGGCCAGGCCTGCGGAAAACGAGCCGTAGGTGACATGATCCCAGCCGCGCGAACGAATACTGGCGGCATCGCACAGGCGGCACTGAATTTCGTAGGCTAATACTGTGGCGGTCAGGATATCTCGCCCACTGCGCTTTTCGGCTTCCGCCACCGCCAGAATCGCCGCGATGTTGTCGCTGGGGTGGGCCGGTTCTTTGGAGAGATAGGTATCGTTGAAATCGAGATAGCGGAACATCACGCCACTGGCAAACGCGGCCAGATCGGGCGAGCTTTTGTGATGCGTGGTCAAGACCGTTGCGCCATTGGGATTGCTGGCGGTCTGCGCCACTTTACGGGCAATCAGCGCCGGTTCGGCATCGCAGGAGATTGCCCCCATCGCGCAGGCCAAGGCATCGATGATGCGGCGCTTGGCTTCGATGATGGCCTTGTGGGGAATTTTCTCATACGTCAAATCATGCGCGTAGGCGGCCAAACGGTCGGCCAGCAGGGGTTTATGCAACGTCGTACTCACAGCCGAATCTCTCTCTTCTCGTCAAAAATCTCAACGGATACTGACCTGCCCTATACCGAAAGCCGGTAATGGCTGAACCTATTGTACCCGGAATGCGCCGGAAACCCAAGAGGAAACAAAGCCAGACACAAGATCGGGAAACTTTGAGCCTCGTTTTGGCAATTAAACCAGATTGGTTGTTTTTATTTACCTAATGACTGGATGGGTTTTATTCAGTTCTGAGTGATGGGAAGTAGGAGGTATTTTATGAGTGGTATCAATGGATACAACAGTAGTTTTGCACAGTTTGAAAAAGGGACCAGCTTGAAAAAACACAGCGTGAAAAAAGGAGTCTGTGCAAAGGAGTGGTAAAAGTAGGGACTGTTGCGGCAGCAGGCGCTGCAACAATCGCGGTCGGCGCAACCGCAAGCCCAGTAGCTGGCATTACTACTGGCGCAGTAGCAGGAAACGGAGCCGGGTATGTCCTTGCGACGGGCGCGGATCAATTCTGTGCCAAGTTATTCCCACTACCATCCATTTTTGGTGATGAAAAATAGAAGGAGATTTTAGTATGGGAGATGTTTCAGCGACTGAAGCCACAGCTCGACAAGTAAAAGATTATAGAAACTGCAAAAAGCTGACGGAGGCTTCTTATAAAGCACAAGCGGCTGTGGGGTTATTTCCACCAACCCTGGTTCAGCCGACAGCTCAAAAGGTGTGCGCCGCAATCCACCCGCAAGGCGCTGAGCTGGCTCGCAAACTGGACGACAAAGGTTAAACGACTGTTATTTAATTTTTGGTGATGGGAAGTGTAGGAGATTTTGCACATGGCAGGAACCGTTCCACCAACAGGGGCAGCGCAAGCGCAGCAATTGCAAAACTACAGAAACTGCAAGATGTTTTATAATCCGCAGGCCGCTATAGGCATGCTTCCGGCAGGAGCATCTCAGCAATCTACGATGCTTTCGAGTCAACCTGCGACGCAGAAACAGCAAGAGTCCTTTTGCGCCGCAGTCTATCCGGAAGGCGCGGCCTTGGCTCACAAGTTAGACCAAGACGGCTAAACACAATTCTTTTGCGGCTTCACAGTATGCTATCCTGATGACCGGATGTCTGAGGGAAATACTATGAACGCCACAAGCAGCCATAAAAACAATACGCTGCCGTATCGAAACCCATATACCCGCACGCTGGA
>CAZXUP010000040.1:0-7017 GCA_964643815.1 uncultured Vampirovibrionales bacterium | reverse complement strand
TACGATCTCATCGTCATCGGTGGCGGCATTAATGGTTCGGGGATTGCGCGGGATGCTGCCGAACGAGGATTGAAAACACTGCTGCTTGAAAAAAATGATTTCGGCGCAGGCACCTCGGCCTATTCGAGTCGCCTGATTCATGGTGGTTTACGCTATCTGGAAAATTTGGAATTTGACTTGGTGCATGAATCGCTCCAGGAACGCGAACGGCTGCTGAAAAACGCGCCGCATTTGGTTCGCCCCTTGCCGATGGCGATCCCGATCTATCAACACAGCGCCAAGCCCCAATGGATGGTTTGCCTGGGCATGTGGCTATACGATCTGCTTTCGGCGGGCAAAAGCCTGCCAAATTTTACAATGTTAAACCGCACGGAATTTTTAAAGCGCTACCCCGGCATTAATCCGCAGGGCTTGCAAGGCGGACCGATTTATTACGATGCCCAGGTTGAATTTCCCGAGCGCATTTGCGTGGAAAACGCCATTGCCGCGCACGAAGCCGGTAACGCCACGGTACTCAACCATGCGCAAGTCACCGGGATTGAAATTAAAAACGGAGCAGCAACCAGCGTTCGGTTTACGGATTTGCCAAGCAGTCAGCCGTATCAGGCGAACGGCAAGGTGATTATCAATGCCAGTGGACCGTGGGTGGATGAGGTTATCAGGCTCTCTGTTTCCAAACCGACCAACGTGTCACCAGAAACACCACGCATCGGCGGCACCAAGGGCAGCCATATCGTCATCAAAAAATTTCCAGATGGCCCGGAGACCGCACTTTATGTCGAAGCACAATCCGATGGGCGTCCGTTTTTTATCATCCCGTGGCGAACG
Source organism: uncultured Vampirovibrionales bacterium (assembly GCA_964643815.1). Classification (GTDB taxonomy): domain Bacteria; phylum Cyanobacteriota; class Vampirovibrionia; order Vampirovibrionales; family Vampirovibrionaceae; genus CAZXUP01. The sequence continues at coordinate 6,189 of CAZXUP010000040.1, read as the reverse complement.
GATTACTACCTGATTGGCACCACGGATCGCCATTACGAAGGCTATCCGGATGATGCGGTGGCAGACCGCGACGAAATCGACTACCTGCTGCAAGAAGCCAATACCGTGCTACCGGGCGCCAATTTAACCGAACGCGATGTGCTGTACACCTATTCCGGGCTGCGCCCACTGCCTTATACCGGCAAGCAAAAAGAAAGCAAAATTACCCGCAAGCATCTTATTGACGACCACGCCAAAGACAGACGCCACCCGATAGCCGGACTGCTTTCGATTATCGGCGGCAAATTAACCACTTACCGCCATTTATCGGAAGAAACCGTTGATTATGCCATCCAGCGCTACCATCTGAAGCTATCCAACGGTCAGCCCGTGCCCAAGTCCACCACACGCCACCAGCCGCTGCCGGGCGGAAAAAACCCGGGTGAAAAAAACATGGCTGATTGGCATCACTATAAAGCGCAGGCAATTTCAACCGCTTCCGCCACATTCGGTTTACCACCAGAAACCGCGTCTCACCTGCTCGATCTCTATGGCAGCCGGTCTCAAGAGATTTTGAGGCTCACCCAAGAAAACCCGATGCTGAAGAAAACCTTGAGCGCAAATAGTCCGGATATTGGCGCGCAGGTGATTTATGCAATCCGTCATGAACTGGCCCTGACAGTAACGGATGTCATGCTGCGCCGCATCGGATGCGGGCTGGATGCAGATGCGGGTTTCGGCTGTGTTGAGGCCGTGGCGGCTATTATGGGCGAAGAGTTGCAATGGACACACACGCGAAGATTGAGCGAGATTGGAGCCTACAAAAAATTTATTTCTGAAACGAATCTCGCCTTCCGCCAAGAGGCTAGCCTCACTGGGGACAACGTGTCCCCAGCCCCCTCCATGAGCGTGAAAAACAAATAACTGGCTAACCAGCCATTTGTTTTACTATCGACTTTCTTGCCCCATAAAAAAACTCCACGAGGCCTATGCATCGTGGAGACTGTCTGAGTACTGAAACGAGTTTATCTGTGTGCATAAAACCGGTTTTCTCCAACTTGGTGCCAATCTTGATATCCAAGTGAAATCCAGCTTGCAACGAAAGTTTAAATTTTCTACCGTCGCCCCCTCATCGAGGCTTGTTCGACTTTTGCGCAGGCCAGAAAACGCACGTTTGTAACAATTTGTTAAATGCTGAACATGTCTCATCCTTGAAGCACGTTATCCACTAAGCATCGCCTCAATAGAGCAGACAGTCTGATTTGAAAGGTTTGACATGGCAACTGCAATTAGCCCAATCAATAACGGGTATTTACCGAAACCGGTTCATCAGTCCCTACGCTTAAAATTTGCGGGCCGGGATGAAGCTCGCAAAGCGTTGGCAGAGATGGCCAAGTATCAGAGACGCGCCACTGCTGGAACTGTATTCGTTGTCGGTGCAGGCATCAATGTGGGCCTCACCGCGGCGCTCCCCGCACATTTTGGCTTGGCGCATGCCATTCTTGGATATATGAAACTTGCCAAGGCCGTCAATGCCCATCATACCGAGCTTCAGTTTTACGGCCACCGCTTTGCCAAACAATTGTTTGAAATTTATGAACCGGAAAATCCTGACCATCCTCGCTGGAAAGCACAATTGGCAGAGATGAAAGGCCCCCTGGGAGAACGCCTGATGCGGCCTTGGGAAAGAGCCATCGTTACCGGCGAATATAGCGAGGCGGGTCTTGCCAAAGCAGAAATGGTCTCTAAAACCAGTAGCGATTTTCTGAACAGCCTGGTAGAGCTGCCGCAACAGGTACCGGTGGCTGAAGAACTATTAAAGGGAATACCCTATATCGAGATTGCCGAGAAACTGGCTGAACGCAACGAGGTCGTAGAAGCAGTAACGCAAGCTGTCCAACTGGATAATCCTATTATCGCCGGCATAGAGTACCATCTGCACCACGTGTTGGAATTGATGGGCGTCACGGACAATTCTATTCCTATTATTGGCATGATGATTACTGCCATGAAATCTGCAGGACTACTCGCGGCAGGAGAGAAAACCGAAGAAACATTAAATGAAGATATCTATAACTCAAGCACTACCTTTCTGGAGGACAAAGTAGCCCGTCTTGAAAACAAGTATAGTTTTACATTCCAGAACATTACTGACCATTGCGAAACCACTTCAGATTTTTTAAAGGGATACGCCAGCAAACCCGAAGATTACAATCCACTTAAACTCGTATCAACAACCTTTAATAATCTATTAGAATTGCTCGATAGAACACTCTCGCTAGAGGATGAAAGCAAGTAAAAGTGAAGATACACCCAACCAGCCATTTGCCATTAGGCCCCATACCAACTCAACTGAAAGCTGGGTCTGTTGCCCACTTCGGCGCTGACATCCATGCCGCAAATACAGAAACGCCAAAACCGGATACGCAAACTCCCAAAAAGTACAATATATTTGTAAAACTGGGGATCGTCTTATATGCGACCATTTTATCACTGGTAATCCGCACCTTGTTTTTTAATGAGGAGGTTGGCAGTCAACTCTCCACTGATCGTGGAAAAACCTGGGTTGAAACCTGCCTGGATAAATGCTGGCCCACAGACGACGTACCTGAAGCCGTCAAAGAGATCGATGAGGACGCATCCACTCATCGCAGAATGAAAGCACAATTTATGTACAACACCTTGAGAGGGCAAGAAACATTAACACGGAAAGAAATTTCTTTTGCCCATCGACTTCAACTCAAGGCCAGCATTTACCTCATGACAGATCCTGTTGGATTCTATTTCTGGCAAATTTTTGGCACCAAGGCGCTGGCACAGGCCACCAGGCATTTGGATACAACCCTAATTCCTCGAAAAAAAATGGAAGAGGAAAATGCCAAAAAGGTCAAAGAGTTGGAAGAATCCGAAAAGAACACCCAATCCACTTCCCGCAAGGTTAAAACCCCACCAAAACCCAAAGACTGGGCCGAACGTCTTATCCAAAAATTGATGATGAAACCGTCTCCACCACTCGATCTGGATGGCCCTCGCCTGAAGCTGTCGTGGCTGGATAAATGGTTTATCAAGCATGTGTTCAAAACCACGCCTTTCGGTGAGTCAGTTTAACTCACATTGCCGCAAGCAAGCTTTAACCAACACTGGCCCGCATCAAGGTGTTTTCGGAACGTCGATCCGATAGCTCAAACCGTCTGCCGACACATGACACCGCAAAACACACCACAAAATACACCAGCACCTGAAACAGCAAAATCTCAAAATCGTGGAAGCGCTGCTCGTAGATAATCTCCCCGGCGCGGGTCAATTCAACCACGCCCACAATCGAGGCCAGCGATGTATCTTTAATCAGCGAAACAAACTGCCCCACCAACGCGGGCATCATCCGGCCAAAGGCCAGCGGCAGCACCACATAGCGCAACTGTTGCCACTCGGAAAGGCCCAGGCTTTTGGCCGCCTCCCGTTCGGTTTGCGTGACGGAACGCAAGCCGCTACGGATAATTTCGCCCACATACGCCGACTCAAACAACACAAAGGCCAGCAGGCTGGAGAGCAGAAAATTGCTGAAGCCAAACAGCATCGGCATGAGTGCATAATGCACAAACACCAGAAACAAAATGAGCGGAATCCCGCGCAAAAACTCGATGTACAAGGCTGCTACCCGACCGGCCCAGCCTTGATTTTCACCGCGCAGCACACCCAGGGCTGTTCCAAAAACGAGCGCAAACGCAAAACTCCCCAGAGACAAACCAAGCGTGTACAGCAAGCCTTTTGCCAGCAACGGCAAACCCATCAGAATATCTTCGAAATGAAAAACCGCGTCAGCCATAACTTGGCCCTGGGCTTGAAAGCGCTTTGGGTTGCGACAAAATCGCCTCCAGCCAGTGTACCAGGCTGGAAATGCCCAGCGAGACGGTCAGATACAACACCGCGCCCTCAACAAAATATTCCAGCGGCATAAAGTGATCGACCGCGCCTTTATAGATCACCATGAATAAATCGTTGACCGTGATAAACGCCACCAGAGACGAGTTTTTGGCCAGGCTGATTATTTGATTGCCCAGCGCAGGCAACACCAGACGAAACGCCTGCGGAATCAGGATCATCCGGTACGCCCGAAAGCGGCTTAACCCCAGCGACAAGCCCGCATCCAGTTGCTCGGGAGGAATGGCGAGCAAGCCTGAGCGAAACACTTCCGCCATGTACGCGCCGCTGTACAACGACAACGCCAGCACGCCACAGACTTCCGGCGGCAGCATCACGCCCAGCGATTGCAGCCCACGGTAGTAAATATAAAGCTGAATCAGCAATGGTGTGTTTCTGAACAGCTCGACGTAAGCAGCCGCAGACAGGCTGAGCCAGCGCAATTTGGACACCCGCGCAAACGCCAGCAAAAAGCCGATGCCAAACGCCAAACCAGCAGACAGCACCGAAATTTTCAGCGTGACGAATAAACCCTCAGCAAAGGCCCGCTGCACGTCCCAATCCGTCAAAAACGCCAGCATGGCACTACTTGGCGCACGCCGAGGCAGGCGTGAGAGCCGGTTTGATCCACTTGGCCCGCAAAGCGGCCAGCGTGCCATCCTGCTCCATCGCCATCAGGTGCTTGTCGATCGTTTCGCGCAACGCAACCGTTTCGCCAGCCTTGCTTTGCCGAAACGCCAAGCCATACGGCTCATCCGAGAGTTTTTCATCCAGCAGACGAAACCCGCAATGTTCTGCCATAAAGCCGTATAAAATCGTGTCGTCCGTTGTCAACGCATTGCCACGACCGGCTTTTAAAGCGGCCATCGCATCGGTGGAGGTTTTGAAGCCAATATATTTTGCGGCCGGTAAACGCTTTTTAATGTTACTTTCGCTGGTAGTGCCCATCACAAACAGGATGGTCTTGCCCTTCAGGTCATCCAGCTTCTTTGCCGGACTGTTGGCTGGCAGCATCACCGCCTGGTGCGCCGTAAAATACGGGCGGCTGAAATCAATCTTGCGCTCGCGCTCAGGCGTAATCGTCATGGTCGCGGCCACCACATCCACATTGCCGGAGTCCACCGCAATGACGCGCGTGGACGACAACACCTGCTGAAACTCGACCCGGCTTTCGCTGCCCAAAATTCTCTTGGCCAGTTCACGCATCAGGTCAATATCGTAACCTTTGAGCTGGCCGTCGGTATCCATATAACCAAAGGGTTTGCTGTCGTATTTAACTCCCGCAATCAGCGTGCCCCGTTGCCGGACGGTTTCCAACAAGGGTGGTTGTTGCCGGGCGCACGCCGCCAGCAACAACGGCAACAGTAAAAGCACCAGCAGGCTTAACGGTAACAGCTTTCGCAAAAATCGCACCTTGCAATCCTTCCTGACTCAACCCTCAAATCCTTTCACCAGCATACCGCAGGTTTTGCAATTGGGGCAAAAAGGCTTAAGCTGTTATCGGGGGATTTTTTGGCGGCAATCCGGTTCAATAAATCACCGAAACTGCCGATACATTCCGCAAACCCTGCGCAGAAAGACAAGCCGTGAGCCATATCGGACCCAACTTCAACCAGTCACCCAGGCCGCAGGCGCAACCCAAACCGGCAGCCAACGCCGGACAGGCCAAGCCGCCTTCATCTCCTCAAAACCAAGGCACAAGCGGCATGATGAACTCGGGCGAGACGCCAAATCTCTCAGGAGCAGCCAGCCTCGCACCGTTGTTTAACCAGCAAAACGCACTCAGCCCAAAGCAATTGGTTGCCCTGCTCCGCAATCTGCTGCAACTGCCCAAAGAATTGGTGCAACTGATGGCCATGCTGAGCATGTTCAGCCAGTCTGGTGAACCGGCTGTGATGAAGCAACTGCTGCAACAACTCATGCAGGAAAATCCGAAAATTCCGCTGGAAGACTTGCAGCAGCTTTTGACCGGAAATTTGGAAAAATCGCAGGATAAACTGCTGAAACTGCTGCAAAGCAGCCAGATGGGCATGACCGGCTCTGGCAAGGACATGGGCGAACTCATGAATACGCTCTCGAAACTGGCAACCAAAACGGGCAGCTCTCCCGCCGAGGCGCTGCACACCACGTTATCGTTGTATCTCCCTTACTATCCGCTGGAAGCGCCCCAACGCTTCTCTCTGTATTTTGAGCCGCTGGAAGAAGGCGGCGAAGGGTCGGATGAGCAACAACTGGTGCTGCTGATTGAAACCATCACGATGGGCATGCTGAAAATTTCCATCGCTGTGA
>CAZXUP010000039.1:4296-14809 GCA_964643815.1 uncultured Vampirovibrionales bacterium | reverse complement strand
TTTTTTGCAGCCTGCGCTGCCTCACCTTTTGGCTGGTACACTTCGTGTTTCACGACATACACAAAGGTTTTCTCGCCCTGCGGAACAATCGCTTCTTCGGGAATCACCACCGCGTTGGGGATGGTGCCCAGCGCCAGCGATACCGTTCCAAACAAGCCATGCCGCAAGCCATCAGCCGCCGGAAGAACCGCCTTGAGCCGAACCGTATGCGTATCCGGGTCCACCACCGGATCGATAAAATTGACCCGTCCGACAAAGCCTTCGTCGCCCAAGCCTTCAAAACGCGTCGTCACCGGCAGGCTGATACGCGCCTGCGATAAAAAACGCTCGGGCAGGCTGAACCGGATTTTAAACGTCGAGGGGTCCACCAGCGTAATCAGCTTTTCGGTTGGCGCCACATAGTCGCCGATATCGACATACTTTTGTCCAACCATCCCAACAAACGGCGCACGAATGACAGACTCGCGCGCAACCGCCACGCTGTAACGATAGTTGGATCGCGCCTGCGCCACACCCGCCGATGCCTGGCTATAACGTGCCTGTGCCGAAGAGAGCGCCTGCTGCGCTTCGTTGTAAGCCGCCATTGCGATATCGTAACTGTTTCGTTTTTGATCCAGTTCAAGCTGGGAAATCAGTTGCTCCTGATGCAGTTTCTCGAAGCGGTTGAACTCGGATTGCGCAAAATTTTTGCGAACGGTCGCGCTGTCCAGTCGTGCTTTTGCCTGCTGGATATCCGCCCGGTTCTGCTCCAAGCCGCCCAGAGAAGTTTCAATGCCAGCCGCCGATTCCCACATCTGGGCATGTTGCTTGTCAGCCTTCATCTGGATCAATACCTGCCCACGTCGAACCGAATCGCCCTCCTGCACATAAATTTTACTGACGATGCCGGGCATTTCGGTATTGAGATCAACTTTGTTGTTGGCCTCTAACGTCCCGCTGGTGCTGTAGGTAATCACCCAAGGCTGTTCCACTGCGGGTGTCGCTTCCACAATAGGCGGCGGCGCCTCCCAGCCTCCGCCACCGGCACATCCAGACAAGGAAGCTATCAGCATCCCTCCGAAAAATAAGGGAGCAATCGTCGCGGTTATGGCTCGTTTCATCGGGACTCGTTTCAACCTCTTATGGGGCCTGTTGAGCAGGCTGTTGTGATTGTTGTGGCTGCTGCGTTTTCGGCGGCAGTCGTCTGGAAGCCGCTCCAGACAGACCGTTGAGTAAATTGGGAACGCTTGCTTCACCCATGGAGCGCAGCAATCTGGCCTGGGCCTGGTTAAAGCGGAAAATCGAATTCACAATCTCGACCCGCGCGATGGTCAATGCCGTCTGGGCATTCAACACATCCACATTAATCCCCAAACCGGCTCGGAAACGACCCACCGCCAAGCGGTATGCCTCTTTCGCGACTTCCAGCTGCTCCTGGTTGTTCAAGATGGACTTGGCCGCCGCACGGCTATCCAGATAGGCATCCACAACCTCACTCTGAACATTGCGCAACTGCTGTTGCCGTTCAACCTCCCGGCGTTTCGTCTCCAAACGTCGCGCCCGGTAATCCAACGGAATGGCCAAACCCAAACGATCCAGCAAATGGGTTTCGATGCCGAGGGCTCGGAACTCGGTTTGACTTTGTTTCTCCAAGTTGGGGCCAATAGAACCTCGGTACGCTTGCAACGTAACGGTCGGCACAACGCGGGAAAGCACCGCGCGGCTTTCATTCTTAAACGCCTTTATCTCGGCGTATGCCGCCTTCAGCTCGGGGTTATTCTCAACCGCCCGAGCCACCAGCTCTGCCGTATTCATGCCAATCGGCACCAGCATCCGCGCCTGGGCGGCAATCGTCGGCGTCATCAAGGCCACCTCCGGCTCCATGTTCAGCCGGTTTAAAAGTTGCTGTTGCGCCTGTTGCAAACGATTCTCCGCCTGAATCAGCTCAAACTCCCGTTGCGTCAGTTGGCTACGCGCCCTCTCCAAATCAAGCCGGGTGCCAACCCCCGTTCTGACACGCGCCTCGTTCAGCACCACCTGGCTTCGGGATTCAGTGATACCCACCTTGATATTTTCCACCTGAATGCCAGCCGCCAGCAAATCGTAATACTCAACCGTGGCCGTTGTTAATTGCTCCTGCAACGTGCTATCCAGCAGAAATTTTGCGCTTCTGGCGCGCTGACGGGCAGCCAACGCCTGAAATACGTCCTCCCCGCCGGGAGAAGTCGTCCAACGCGCATTAATCTGGGGCACGATTCGGGTTTGCGTAAAATTAAAGGGCTCATCGCCAATAATCAACGCCGCCCCTTTAAAAAACGAATGGTTGTAAGTCCCGTAAATATCCGGCAACAAATCCGCCGCGGTTCGATAGTACAACGTGTCCTGAAGCTTTTTGGTCAGGCGGCTGGCTTCAATCGGCAGATTTTGGGCTTCCACCAGCTTTAAAACGATCTCCAGCGTAATCGGATACTCGGCCGTTTTGACAACCTTCCCCTCCAGCACCGTGTTCAGCAGTTCAACGGTCTCATCCAACGTCCGCTCCTCAAACAGCGTCACCGGAATCGGCTCATTAAGCTGTTGGCTATCCAGCACCGATGGCGTGGCCGGTGGCGACGCCGTAAACGGCCTATCAAAAGGCTGTTGACCAGGCCCGGTTACAGAAGGAGTTTCAGGCGAAAGACTGGCAGGTGGCGTGGCCGGTGCTGTCAACGCATCGGTGGGCAACGTACCTGGGCGGACACCGGATGGCAACGGCTCAGTCATCTCCGGCGATGGCGTGTAATCAGGATACACCCTGGACGGAGAAAGCTCCGGAGCGGTCAGCGCCGGATTACCGGGTTCGCCGGGCGCCGGTTGAGCTTGAACCGGGACATTCGCTGCCAGCCCAAACAGGCAACACAGCGCTAAAATTTCTCGACGACGAGTCTGATTCAGCATGAAACGCGACATTACGCTTTACACAGGGTCTCTACCTGAGTCTATTCTCTCGAACGCGCAATGTCTTTTCAATGCGTAAGGCTATTGAAGCGTTTTTTGCTCTGATTGATGCAGGCGATCCAGGTACTGCGTCAGGACATACGCCATATCACCCCGTGTCATCGGTTGCAAGGGGTATATTTTGCCGGGTGGCGTCACGTCCACAAAGCCGTATTTCAAGGATGTCGCCACCGCTTTCTTCGCCCAAGCCGGTATCTGGTAGGCATCCGGGTAGTTGGACAGGATCGCCGAGACAATCGAGTCATCATATTGGTAAACCCCATAGGCCTGCGCGAAAATAGCCAAGGCTTCGGCGCGGCTCACACGCTGTTCGGGATTAAAATATCCCTCGTGGTACCCCTGCATAATGCCGCGTGAAACCACCAACCGGATCGCATCCGCCGCCCGGTGTTGACTGGAGACATCCTTGAACGAGACTGGTTCTGGAGCAACCGGGTGGCGTTCTTCCAATTTGAAGGTGCGGGTGATAATCGTCGCCAGTTCGGCGCGTGTCACCGATTTTTCGGGATGGAATCTGCCATCCGTCAATTGCCCCATCAGGCCAATCGCCTGCACCGTGTAAGGCGCTTCGCTCTTCTCGCCCTTCGGGGCAATCACATGCTGATCGCGTTTGAACTGAAGCGACGCTTCGCTTTCTTCGGCAAACGCCAAGCCAACCATACCCGTTTGCACGGTGATTAAAGCCAATGAGGCTGCAATGATTCCACGCATCAAAAATCTCCTTCTCTCAAACGAACTGCCGATATTTTAGCAAAGATTGAGCCGCTTGAAACTAATCCGTCAAAGACGGACACACCCGTGCATCAGGGGCATGCTCAAAGCCGCTTGCCTTCCCTTCCGTCCGAAGCTGTTTTTCAAGCGCCACAAAATCCTTGCCCCGGGCATCCAGCACATTATATTTGCCGTTTTTATAACGAACCCACTCACTGTCTCCTATCGCATTTTCCATCCCCAGTGCAATCAATGCTTCTTTCTCGTACGCAAACGCTTCTTCTTCCAATACATTGATATAGGCCTCATCAGAAAACTTTTGTCCTGAATATAGAAGCGCCAATATTCGCTTCGACATCGTACCCACTTGGGCAAATTGCTTCTCATGCCGAAACTCATGAATCAGAGCGGCTGCTTTTTCTCCATCATTCAGCGCCAAAAACATACGGAAGAGGGTCAGCTCACCACTATGTCCAGTCAATAGTCTCAAAACAGGGCTAGCTTGCAAGCCAGCCACTGGCCCAACCGCGTTTGACGGATCAAACAAAAACCTACCCTCTCGATATTGCTGTTCTACCCATTTCGCAATCTCGGGCGAGAGGGTACGCACAATGTTTAACGTTGGCTGCAAAGCAATCCAAAGCTCTTTTTCTGAAAAGGTCTTTTTGCAAGCCAGATGCTTCGTGGTGTTTTCCCGAGTCTTTGGACTGAGTTCCGGCGCAACATCATCCAGCACATTCAGCATGGGCAAGTTTGTTTTTTGCTCGAACCAACTGGTATAAACCTCCAATCCGCCAAGGAGTGTCAACAAACTCATCGCCACCCCCCGGATCTCCCTCAAAAGCCGTTTGCTCGCTTGTTGCAGCTTACGCGGCTCTTATACAGACGCCTCATCAACAGGTCGCTGCTCACCGGCGAAGCGTGGCCTTGTCTTGGCGACAAAATGCATTGCCCTAGCCGGGTAACGAGTTGCCTGCACCGTCGATAACACTGTCATCCAGCTCCTGATTCAGGAAATCAGGTACTATTACCTCACAAACCCGTCTAAGCTTCATCAAAATTTGAATGAAATTAACAAAAAACGGGGAGATAAATTCAAGCGTCAACAAAGACTTGATTCACCGACTTCGCAGGTCAAATCTTCCTGGATTCCTGCTTTCGCAGGAATGACACAGCACTGTTCAGCCAGAATCTGCAGAGCAATCTAAAACCAGCCTGCTGGCCTAGATATCCAGGTTTTTCACGCTGGCGGCGTTGGATTCGATGAAGTGGCGGCGTGGCTCTACACGCTCGCCCATCAGGATGTCAAACATCTTGTCGGCAGCGGCGGCTTCTTCAATCTCAACTTTCAGCAAGGTGCGGGTTTCCGGGTTCATCGTGGTATCCCACAACTGCTGCGGCATCATCTCACCCAAGCCTTTAAAGCGCTGAAGCTGGGTGCCCTTCTTGCCACGCTCTTCTATCACCAGCTTGAGTTCCTCAAGCGAGGTCAGGAGACGTTCTTCTTTGCCGCCAATCACCAGCAGCACGGCATTGTCTTCTGCCGGCAGATACGCTTCGACTTTCGGGCGCAGTTCCACCAGACGCTCAAACTCCAGACTATCCAGCATTTCCACGGTAATCCGAACCGGCGGCTGCTCACGTTCATCCGAGGCGTCGGCCTTCTTCGGGTTTTCAAACAGTACCGCAAAGCGCTCTTCTTCAACATTGGCCTCAACCTTAAACGCATACTGCGAGAACTTGGAAACCAGCGTTTTGGCAAACGCCTCGGCGGCCTCTTCCGAAGCCAGCACAGTGGACTCGATCTTGTTCTCGACCAGATACAACAGCACATCGTCCGGCACCGGGCGGATAAGCGAATAAAGGCGCGCGGCGGCATACTTGTTGATATCCGACAGCAGCGTTTTCAGCTCATCCTCTTTTTTGGAAGCCTTGCGCTTGGCGTCAAACAACTCCAGGCCAGCCACACCGCGATCATTCAGCATGCGCTCCAGTTCGCGATCATTATAAAGATAGCGCTCTTCTTTGCCCGCCGTTACCTTGTATAGTGGTGGCTGCGCAATATAAATGAAGCCGTTTTCAATTAGTGGACGCGAATAGCGGAAAAAGAACGTGAGCAAGAGCGTACGGATGTGCGCTCCGTCAACGTCCGCGTCAGTCATGATGATAATCTTGTGGTAACGCAGGCGCTCCATCTCAAACTCTTCTTCAGAGCGCGAAATGGTGATGCCGAGCGCCTGAATCAGGCTTTGAATTTCCGTATTGTTGTAGATTTTATCCAGACGGGCGCGTTCCACGTTCAGGATTTTTCCGCGCAAGGGCAAAATAGCCTGGAACATGCGGTTGCGCCCCTGTTTGGCCGAACCGCCCGCGGAATCACCCTCTACAATGTAGATTTCGCAGCGTTCGGGCTCGCGGTTGGAGCAATCCGCCAGCTTGCCGGGCAAGGTGCTGCTTTCCAGCACCGTCTTGCGACGGGTCAGTTCGCGGGCTTTACGAGCCGCTTCACGCGCTTGCAGCGCCAGAACAGCCTTGGAAACGATCATCTTGGCATGCTTTGGGTTTAATTCCAGCCAATCGGCCAATTTTTCACCCATTACGTTCTGAACAATACCCTGGACTTCGCTGTTACCCAGCTTTTCCTTGGTTTGTCCCTCAAATTCGGGGTTGGGCACCTTGACACTGATAATCGCCGTCAAGCCTTCACGGATATCATCACCCGACAAATTCGCCTCATTGTCTTTAATCAGGTTATTCTTGCGGGCATAGTCGTTCACAATCCGGGTCAACGCGTTCCGGAAGCCAGTCAAGTGGGTTCCGCCGTGGTGCGTGTTGATGTTGTTGGCAAAACTCAGCACCGTCTCGCTGTAAGAATCGGTGTACTGAATACCCACCTCAACGCTCACACCTTCTTTTTCATCTTCCACATAGAAAGGAGGATCAAAGAGAATCGTCCTGTTTTCGTTGAGGTACTGAACATAGCTCGAGATACCACCTTCGTAGTGATACGTCTCGGTCTTTTCGGTTTTCTTGTCCGTAAAGATAATCTTCAAGCCTTTATTCAGGAAGGCCATCTCGCGCAAACGCGTGGAAATAACATCGGAGTCGATGTCGGTCGTCTCAAAAATATCCGCATCGGGCCAGAAGGTTGTCCGGGTACCGGTGGTGTGGGTCTCTCCCGCCTTCTCGACATCGTGCTGCGGCACGCCGCGCATGTACGACTGCTTCCAGATAGCGCCATCACGGTGGACTTCAACCACCATCTTCTCGCTGAGGGCGTTTACAACCGATGCGCCAACGCCATGCAAGCCGCCCGAAACCTTATAGCCGCCGTCGCCAAATTTTCCGCCCGCGTGCAAGACCGTATGAACGACTTCCAGGGCCGATTTCCCGGTATCCGCCTTGACGCCGACCGGAATCCCCCGGCCGTTGTCCTGAACGGTGACGCTGTTGTCCTCATTGACGGCAATATGAATCTCCGTACAATAACCCGCCAGAGACTCGTCCACCGAGTTATCGACAATCTCATATATAAGGTGGTGCAGACCACGCTGGCTGGTGGAGCCGATATACATCCCCGGACGCAGCCGGACTGCTTCCAAGCCTTCGAGGACGCGAATCTGATCGGCATCATAAGAGGATTGGGTCATTGTGGTGGAGCTCTCTATCATGAACGGTATCCTGTCTTGCTAGGCTGATTCAAAAAGCGTGGGGTGGACGCAAAAACCATCCCATCGCTGACTGTAACGGGCCCGGATGAGCCGCCGACGCTGGCCGGAGGACGCTTAAAATCACTCGATGTGCCCGTAAAACAGGTTGATTATAGCACGGAGACATCGCTGTCCATAGGTTTTTTCTGAGAGCGTTCACACTGCGATCCCGCTGATTCTTTCCGGTTTCACATTTACTCTACGCCTGTTAAAGCACCTCCAGTGAAGGAGCGTCCGGGCAAGTTGATGCCCAGCCGGATTACTTTGCGGCGAGCTTTGACAACGCTTGGCCTGCTTGCGTAATCCGGCTGCCCACAGCGTGCGTCACCACACCCGGGGCTGCCGTCAGTAAGCCGGGCAGAGCCATGAAAAGCGCCGTTTTTTTGAAAAACCTGCTCCCTCCCTGGATACCGGCAGTTCGGGCAGCCGTTGGTCTCAACCCTGCAACGAAAATACCCGGTGCCTCATTACCAGTCCAGAAATAACGGCTGCCTTACCGGCAGTTTGAACGACCTGACCGGTGCTTTGGGTGGCGCGCCCTGCCGCTCCGATTCCTGCTTTGCCTGCCCGGATTAGGCTAGAAACAACCATTTAGTGATCTCCTACATATTGGAAAACAAGTATATCCAAGTCTAATTCAGATGTTTAACATCATTCAACTTAAAAAATTGCAGGCACAGGCCTCCAGTAATATGCATTCAAGAAAAGGCATTTCCTTCCGATACCCCCTCCAGACACGCTCAGAGCAGCACGGATGTGCACTTTTATCTGCTATCGAGGTAATAACTATGCTCCTTCGTCCGGTTTTCGGCCAAAAACTTGCCCTGATATTAGCCATGCTGTGCCTGGTTGCAGGCATTTTTGGCGATTCTTCGGCCTTGGCCGCCACCAAAAAGAAGAAGGGGGATGACGGCGCCGCCAAAGCGGAAGCCGAGATGCAGAAGAACCTGGAGCCCATCACCGAACAGCTTGGCAAGCTGATGGTGAAAATCCAGTCCCGCAGCCTGTTATCGCCCAACGAGGCGGGGCAGTTGGTGGATATCAAGTACAAGCTGATGGACATGATGGATCAACATCCGCAAAACGCGCTGTTGGCAAAGCCCATCTACCAGGCAGGCATACTGTTCTCAGAGCGGGAATCGTTTAACGACGCTTACGAACTCTTTAACTATGTCGCACAGGGCTTTCCCGCAACGCAATACGGAGCCAAGGCCAAAAGCCAGATTCAACAACTGGAAAAACGCTTTGGCAACAGCTATTTCTCGGTTGAAGCCGCCACTCCTCCCAGTGCCGCCTCCGCAACCGGCGCCACGCCAGCCCCTGACAAACCCACCAGGAAACAGTAATCACACACAGCAAGCCAGGCCTTCCGACAATCCAAATCCTTTTCTGAAAAACCACTTTACTGGAGACTTTAAAAACCGCCTCCCATGAGCTATATTAAGAAATATTACAACTATCGTGGGTAAACTTCAGTTCATTGTCCAAGCTGACGACACTGAATTGAGTCACTTCTGATCGGGACCTTGCTTCTACCTTAATAAAGGAGTCTTGCCATCAGTACGACCATGTTCCATCAAGTCGAATTCCTGCCCATCGCTTACTTTACGGTGCTCATGTGGGTAGTATCGGCCAATATCGTGGCAAAACTGTTTGGCCCCATGCTGATCCGGCTCTCCTCCGGCTGGTTGCAGAGCATCTTATCCAAAAAAGTGAATGTCAGCCTGACCAGTGACGCAATCGTCCTGCATTTGTTTGAAGAACGGCTGCTTTCCAGCCTGAACAGCCAGGTTTTGCTGACACTGATGCGTGATCTCACCCGCTTGTTTGGGACGAGCCTTAAAATACCGGTGCTGACCGAAGCATTTGCCTTGCAAAAAATACAAACCCCCGAAAACTACTGGAGCGGATGTCCACCCAACCTGCGCTAAATTGACGTCAATCCTGATCTGCGCTTCGTCCATTTCACGGATTTTAACACCGGCAATATCCCCCGGTGCGATCCAAAACCGCAGAATAGGATAAACTAGTGTTTAGCTGGGATAAAGCGTACGTTGAAAGTATTTTTCTGGAGGAATTTTAGATTATGAAATTGATTCGTTCAAAGGGTTTCACCTTGGCTGAATTGCTGATCGCCTTGGCCATCCTGGGCGTCATTGCAACCTTCACCATCCCCAAAATCCTGTCTAGTTCAACCAGCGGACAGAACACCGCCATTGCCAAGGAAGCCGCTTCCATGGTGTCCGGCGCATTCTCTTCGTACCAGTTAAACAACTCCGTCGCAGCAGGTACCACGGCCGGTTCGCTGACAGACTTTATGAACTACGTAAAAATAGATACCGCAACGTCTTACACCAAAACCGAAGCAGCCGATGCCGCACTACAAGCTTGCTCTGCCGTACCCTGCTTGGTACTGCATAATGGGGGAATCTTACAGTATGATCCCGGGCAGTCCTTTGGTACTACAGTCAACAATACCGGTGCCGTCTACTTCAACCTGGATCCAGATGGCAATGGTGCTCGCGGCCGAATCACCTTCGTCCAGTTCATCAACGGACGCCTGACCACTGGCGGTAACGTTCCTGCCAACTCGGATGGTCCAGCTGGCAGTACCATCACCAAAGAAGCTGCCGACCCAACCTACCTGACCAACTGGAACTAGGGTTTTCGGTTAAAAGCCAAACCTTTGACGAGGCTCCTCCGGCGAGGGGCCTCGTTTTTGTTTGACAGAATCAAACACTACGGGCTTAGCAATTAATATTTGGCCGCCTCTTGTGCTTTTTGCCAGATGTTTTTGATAGCATATATAAGGAAGCCAAGCCCCCGTGGCGGAATGGTAGACGCTGCGGACTTAAAATCCGTTGGCAGCAATGTCGTGCCGGTTCAAGTCCGGCCGGGGGCAGTAAGGGTTTCAGCTTTTATAGGCTGGAACCCTTTTACGTTCCTGGTGAAGTTTTGGTGAACTTGTGCCAGAATTTCAAGACTAACAAGATGATACAACTCATAATCAGAACGAACTTGTTACATCTTTGTATTTACTGAAAAAGAAGCTCTATAATAAAAAAGATACCCTCTACGACTCAATAAAGAGTACTGATGCCCAAGAGAACCAGGAC